>JAHIVC010000070.1 GCA_018816945.1 Bacteroidota bacterium
TGATTTCTAAACAATTTTTCATACCCTAAATAAGTCATTAAAAAAAAGCCATCGCATTTGCATGTGGTGGCTTTTAATTACTAACCTTATTTTAATCTATGAAACTAACGGAAATGCGATTAAGCTGTACTCGTCTATGTTTTAAAATCAAATTCTATATATAAGACAAGCAAGTATTCAAAAAGGGTGATTATTATCTGATTATTTTATAAAAATGGATTGTATGTGCTTGCTTACTTTTAAATAAAAAAGCCCTCATCCGATGGAAAAGGGCTTTAAATATTTTGAAAAAGAACGTTTAAATTTCCCAGGTACTTCCACTCTTCAATAGGTCATCAACACATTTGATGTGCGAATTTTGCTTTGCATAACTGATTGATTTAGTCATCAAATCCTCGTAAGTATCAGTTTCTACTGCTCTAATAATGCCTAATGCAACAGGGAATTCAGGGACTTGCATCTTTGAAAGCATGACATGGATTCCCGGATCGGGGTTGTATGGATCATGGACCAACAAATCTAATTCAGTAATTCCATTTTCTCCGATCACAACCGTTTCAAGTCGGGTTCCTTTCAATACAATTCCTTTATTTCGATCAGCACCATAAATCATTGGTTTTCCTGCTTCCAAAATTAACTGATTATCGTCTTTTGTCTCCTTTGCAGTAATCAAATTATGGACTTTATTATTGAAAATAACACAATTTTGCAGGATTTCAACAACCGAAGTTCCTTTATGTTTGGCTGATTCAACCAAAATATCGGTCATCATCTTTGGATTGGTATCAACTACACGGGCAAAAAACTTACCTTGAGCACCAATGATCAATTCGCCAGGATTAAATGGTTCTTCAAATGATCCCTGAGGTGAAGTTTTAGTGATACTACCTTTAGGAGTTGTTGGTGAATACTGACCTTTGGTAAGGCCATAAATTTTATTGTTAAACAAAAGAATGTTTATATCTATATTTCGTCGAACCACATGAATAAAGTGATTTCCTCCAATCGCCATGCTATCACCATCACCGGTGATCATCCAAACCGATAGGTTCGGATTGGCGATTTTAACTCCAGAAGCAATGGCAGCAGCCCGTCCATGAATACCATGAATACCATAAGTATTCATGTAATATGGAAAACGAGAGGAACAACCAATTCCTGAAACAACCACAAAATCTTCTTTTCGAACTCCCATTTGGGGGAATACTTTTTCCATTGATTTCAAAATGGCATGATCGCCACAACCAGGGCACCACTTAACCATTTGATCACTAACAAAATCCTCTCTTGTTAATTGAGGAATGTTTTGAATGTCTATATGTTGATCTGCCGTCATGATTTTTGATCATTTAAGATGGAGATAAATTTTTCTTCTAATTCGGAAACCATAAAAGGCAATCCCTGAATTTTATTATACTGCTGGTAATTGTATGCCGGGAATTTCATTCTTAAATAATTTACAAATTGACCATTGTTCAATTCGCAAACCAGAATCTTTTTGAATCTTTTTAGTATATCTTCGGTATTCTTAGGCAAAGGATGGATATACTTGAAATGTGCCATACTGATTGTATGTCCATCTGCCAGCATTTTCTCAACTGCTGTGAGCATCACTCCATATGTTCCGCCCCAGCTGACAACTAAAACATCGCCTTCCTCAGCACCAATAATTTTCTGCTCAGGAATAAAATTAGCAACCCGTTGTACTTTTTCATCCCTGATCTGGGTCATGATTTGGTGATTCATCGGATCGTGAGATACGTTGCCTGAGCCATTTTCTTTTTCCAGACCACCAATTCTGTGACGTAAACCCTCGGTTCCGGGTACGGCCCATTGGCGACTTAGCTTGTCTGTATTTCTTAAATAAGGTTTATATACAGGATCATTTGCTTTTGCAAGAGGAGGAGTTATCTTAGGCATCTGTGCCATTTTAGGAATACGAAATACTTCTGATCCGTTAGCCAAAGCACCATCCGTAAGCAGGATTACCGGAGTCATGTGCTCAACAGCTAATTTAGAAGCTTCAAAAGCTGAATAAAAACAATCTTCAGAAGTAATCGCGGCAATAACAATTACCGGTGCTTCCCCATTTCGTCCAAACAAAGCCTGATACAAATCGGATTGTTCAGATTTAGTCGGCAGACCTGTAGATGGTCCGCCTCTTTGTACATCAACAATAACAATCGGCAGTTCGGTCATTACTGCTAGGCCGATGGCCTCACTTTTTAATGAAAGTCCCGGACCTGAAGTGGTTGTAAGTGCAAGCGAACCTGTATAACTGGCCCCGATAGAAGAACAAATACCTGCAATTTCGTCCTCAGCTTGAAAAGCTTTGGCCCCTAATTGTTTATGTTTGGTGAGTTCTTGCAGGATTTCAGTTGCAGGAGTAATAGGATAAGAACCCAGAAAAAGTTGTAATCCTGATTTTTCAGCAGCTGCTAAAAAGCCCCAAGCTGTAGCAACGTTTCCGGTAATATTTCTGTAAGTTCCCTTTTCAAGAACAGCGGGTTGTACATTATAAGTTTGGCTAATTGCTTCAATATTCTCGGCAAAATTAAAACCAGCCCGAAGTACTCTTTTATTAGCCTCAACGATAATTGGGTTTTTCTTAAACTTTCGTTCAAAAAATTCATTGGTTTTTTCAAGCTCCCTATTAAAAAGATAAAGAACGATTCCCAACGCGAACATATTTTTACTCTTAAGAGCCACCTTGTTATCAAGATCCAGTTCCTCAACCGCTTTTTTGGTCAACATTGAAATTGGAGCCTTAATTACATTAAAGCCATCCAATGAATTGTCTTCAAGCGGATTTCTTAAATAACCGGCTTTCTCGAACCCTTTATCAATAAAGGTATCAGAATCAACAATAATTGTAGCACTTGGTTTGGTCCACTTCAAAGTAGCTTTCAAAGAAGCAGGGTTCATGGCTACCAATACATCGGCTAAATCGCCTGAAGTATGTATATTGGTATGCCCAAAATGAATTTGAAATCCTGATACCCCGGCAACAGTTCCTTGAGGTGCCCTAATTTCGGCCGGATAGTCGGGAAAGGTAGCGAAATCGTTACCTGCAAATGCGGCGGAATCTGAAAACAAAGCTCCCGTCAATTGCATCCCATCGCCAGAGTCACCAGCGAATCTTAATACTACATTGTCTAATTCAACAATCGGATTCTTTTTCGTATTATCCATCATTTGATGTTTAAAAAACACGGCAAAGTTAAAGCATTTATTTCTGTTGCATCAAAGTAAAGCTGAATTTTTTCAATAGACTGTTATTTTTTTCACAATAAATAAACTACCATCTTACTACCTGATCTTGTATTACTTACATTTGTTAAAATATAAACAATTCAACCCATCGCAATTTTGTATAAATAATAAATTAGACATAAATGCTACCGAAGTATTTAATTATCAATAAGAACCGATGGCTTAACTCCTTAAATTTCTGTTATTTAGAATGCATATAAATTAATTATGCACTCTTTGATTGGCAGAAACTCATTATATTTGCATAAAATATTTTTCTATTATTAACATAAAATAAAAGATCATGGCTTATAAAATAAGTGACGATTGTACCGCTTGTGGTACTTGTATTGACGAATGTCCTGTTGATGCAATTTCTGAAGGTGACATCTATGTAATTGACCCGGACGTATGTACAGACTGTGGTTCATGCGCAGACGTTTGCCCAGTTGAAGCAATTTCACCTGAATAAAATAAAAGCTATTACGAAGAATTGCACAAAAGTTCATCCATAGGATGGACTTTTTTTTTGAACATTTGTGAAACTATTAACTGTAAGTCTAAGTAAACAAGCTGATTAATTATTATTACTTTTGCAATTAAATTAGCTTAATAAGGATGGATAAGTTTTCTTATTTAAACAATATTGACCCGGATGTAATTGAAAATCTTTACCAGAATTTTAAAGAAAATCCTGGTTCGGTTGATGAAAGTTGGAGGATGTTTTTTGAAGGATATGAATTTTCAAGAACCAACTACGCCCAAACAGAAAACAATATCAGGGTTTATCCCGATGAATTTAAAGTTATCAATTTAATAAATGCCTATCGCCAACGAGGACACTTATTTACTAAAACTAACCCTGTTCGGGCACGCCGAAAATATAGCCCAACGCTTGATATTGAAAATTTCGATCTGACAAAATCTGATCTGGAAAGAAATTTTCAGGCAGGAAATGAAATTGGAATAGGAAGAGCTACACTTCAACAAATCATTGATCATCTTAACGCGACCTATTGTCAATCAATCGGAGCTGAATACACGTATATCCGAAACATTGGAATACTTCAATGGCTTCGTGATAAAATGGAATCAACCAAAAATTCACAAACGCTTGAACTAAAACAAAAGTCACATCTTCTGGAAAAGTTGGCCCAAGCGGTAAATTTTGAAAAATTTATTCATAAAAGATTTCCCGGACAAAAAAGATTTTCGTTAGAAGGTGCAGAATCACTCATCCCTGCAATGGATGCAATTATTGAAAAGGGAGCTGAGGCAGGAAATGAAGAATTTGTAATAGGATTGGCACATCGGGGCAGGCTTAATATTCTGGCAAATATTTTAAAGAAACCTATCAGGGAGATTTTTAGTGAATTTGAGGGAAAAGAATACGATGATGAAACTTTGCTTGGCGATGTAAAATATCATCTTGGATACACTTCTAAACAAAAAACTGCCGGAGGAAAGGATATTCAACTGACACTTTCGCCAAACCCATCTCACCTTGAAGCCGTTAATCCGGTGGTTGAAGGGATCGTCAGGGCCAAGATTGATCATGATTATAACGGTGACACAAATAAAATAACCCCAATCCTGATCCATGGTGATGCATCCATTGCCGGACAAGGAATAGTTTACGAAGTTATTCAGATGGCAGGTTTATCAGGTTATAAAACCGGAGGAACCATACACCTGGTTATTAATAACCAAATTGGTTTTACCACCAATTATCTCGATGCACGTACGAGTACCTATTGCACGGATATAGCCAAAACAATACAATCACCTGTTTTTCACGTGAATGGTGATGATGTTGAGGCAGTCGTTTACGCGGTTGAATTGGCCATTGAATTCCGTACAAAATTTGGTAAAGATGTGTTTATTGACCTGCTTTGTTATCGTAAATATGGACATAATGAAGGCGACGAACCACGTTTTACACAACCCTTACTCTACAAGATAATTGAAAAGCATCCTAATCCACACGAGATTTACAAGAAAAAACTTCTTGAAAAAGGAGACATCACTGAACAGGAATGCGAAAAAATAGAATCCCGAATTTCAGGATCGCTCGAACAAAGTTTTGAAGATTCTAAAAAAATTAAAAAATCACATATAACTTTCTTTTTAGAAGAAACCTGGAAGAATATCCGAAAAGCCAAGGTTGGTGATTTTTACTTATCACCGGATTCGAGTGTTTCAAAAGAGTTATTGATTGAGATTGGTACTCAAATTTCATCCATCCCCGATCATATAAATCTCTTCCGAAAAACAGTTAAATTACAGCAGGATAGGCTTAATATGATTGAAGATGGTCAGGCCCTTGATTGGGCCATGGGCGAATTACTTGCTTACGGCAGTTTATTGATGGAAGGAATCCCTATCCGCTTGAGCGGGCAGGATGTGGCTCGTGGCACATTTAGTCATCGGCATGCGGTTTTACGATTAGAAGATTCGGAAGAAGAATACCTCCCTTTAAACCATATCAAAAATAAAAAAGCTTCGATTGAAATTTTCAATTCTCCCTTATCAGAATATGGAGTACTGGGATTTGAATATGGTTATTCACTAACCTCACCTCATAGTCTTACAATTTGGGAAGCTCAATTTGGTGATTTCAACAATGGTGCCCAAATTATTATCGATCAGTTTTTAAGTAGTGCCGAAGACAAATGGAACGTAATGAATGATTTGGTTTTGTTACTTCCACATGGTTATGAAGGACAGGGTCCCGAACATTCCAGTGCACGATTGGAACGATTTCTGATTTTATGTGCTGAGAATAATATGCAGATCGTAAATTGTACAACCCCTGCCAATTTTTTTCATGTTTTACGTCGCCAATTCAAAAGGGATTTCCGAAAACCTTTGATCATCTTCACTCCAAAAAGTTTGCTTCGACACCCAAAATGCGTTTCTCCTTTAGCAGATTTTACGGTAAACGGATTTAAAGAAGTATTAGATGATCATAGTGCAGATCCGGATCAGATAACAAAAGTTGTATTTTGTAGTGGTAAAATTTATTACGATTTACTTGCAGAAAAACACAAACTGAATAATACGACTATTGCGCTTGTGCGGCTCGAACAAATTTATCCATTGCCAATTAAGCAACTCCGATTAATCATTAAGAAATACAAAAACAGTAAAAACTGGATTTGGGTACAGGAAGAACCCGTAAACATGGGAGCATGGACATTTTTACATCATAATTTTAATGATGTTCCGTTAAAGAACATTGCCCGACCTGCAAGCGGTTCACCTGCAACTGGTTCTTCTAAATTTCATGCAATCAGGCAACAAAAAATTATTGATAAAACGTTCGAAGAATGTAATTGCCCGAATTTATTGAAAGAATGTGAAATGGTTTGTATTGGGAATAAATGGCGTACCTTTGAGAAAGAGATAAAAATTGATCCTAAAATGAGTGACAGCAGTTCTTTTTCAGCCCTAAAAAAGCTCTAATTTATATGAAATGCACATAAGACTTGTGTCATACAAACCGAGGATGATTATATGGGCATTCCATGTGGCAAGAAAGAAATAAATTATAAACACATGAAAATTGAAATAAAAGTTCCCAGTCCGGGTGAATCAATCTCCGAAGTTCAATTGGCCAAATGGTTGGTTGAAAACGGTGATTTTGTTCAAAAAAATCAGGAAATTGCCGAAGTTGATTCGGATAAAGCAACCTTAAGCATTGCTGCCGAAGATGCAGGCACCATCGAGATAATGGTGGAAGCAGGTGAAACGATCGCTGTTGGAACCATTATTGCAGCTATCAATACGTCTGCAAAAGCCCCGGGAAAAACAGCTTCTGAGCTTCCAAAATCAATTGTTCATGATATAATTCCGGAGAAAAAACCAGAACCAATTAAAATTGAATCGGAGAAAGGAATAAATAAAGTAACCTCCGAGATAGGTTTTGCGCACATTTCACCTTTGGCTCAAAAACTAATGAGCGAACATCACATTGATGAAGCACAACTCATTCATTTTTTCAGGAATCAAAGGTTATCCAAAAAGGATGTTGAATTTTATTTAAGCAGCAAAGAAAAAAACACTGATCATAAAACCATTGCAAATACTGTAACAAGCCGAGATGTTGAAAAAGTAAAAATGTCGACCCTTCGATTAAAGCTTGCAAAAAGATTGGTTTCTGTAAAGAATGAAACTGCGATGCTCACTACTTTTAACGAGGTGAATATGGGTCCGGTAATGGAAATTCGGCAACAATATAAGGATGTCTTCAAAGAAACTCACGGTGTCGGACTTGGGTTCATGTCATTCTTTACAAAAGCTGTGGCTGAAGCATTAATCTTATTTCCACAAATTAATGCCCAAATTGACGGTGAAGAGATCGTTCATTTCAAATATGCTGACATCGGTATTGCAGTTAGTGCCCCTAAAGGATTAATGGTTCCGGTGTTGCGCAATGCAGAAGGAATGAGCCTGGCCGAAATTGAACTTAAAATAAAAGAACTGGCAACCAAAGCCAGGGATAATAAAATTACACTTGATGACATGACAGGAGGTACCTTTACGATCACCAATGGTGGTGTTTTCGGGTCAATGCTCTCCACTCCTATTATCAATCCTCCACAAAGTGCAATTTTGGGCATGCACAATATTGTGGATCGCCCTGTTGCAGTGAACGGCAAGGTTGAAATTCAGCCAATCATGTACCTTGCTTTATCTTACGATCATCGCATTGTTGACGGAAAAGATTCGGTAAGTTTTTTGGTAAAAATCAAAGAATTAATCGAAGATCCTTCCAAATTGTTATTTGGTGGACAAGATCCTATAAAATCCCTTTTAGGTATATAGTTTAATTTGAATTTTGAATTGTATTAGTCATGCGTAAAAAATTTGATTTTTTGGTTATTGGCTCCGGGATTGCCGGTTTGAGTTTTGCACTTAAAGTAGCTGAGTATGGTACCGTTTGTATTATCAGTAAAGAAAAAGCCGAAGAAACAGCAACTAGATATGCCCAGGGCGGGATCGCAGCCGTAATGTATTCGCCCGATACCTATGAAAAACATATTCGTGATACCATGGTTGCAGGTGATGAACTAAGCAATCCCGACATTGTTAGGTTAACCATTACAGAATCAACCGAACGAGTCAAGGAACTTATAGAATGGGGTACGAAATTCGACCTGAAAGATTCAGGTAAATACGATTTGGCAAGAGAAGGGGGCCACTCAGAGTATCGCGTTCTTCATCATAAGGACAGCACCGGACAGGAAATTCAACGAGCACTGCTTAGTCAAATTCAAAACCATCCAAATATCGAACTGCTTGAAAATCATTTTAGTCTGGATTTGATTACCCAACATCACCTAAAAATGGAGGTAAATAAACAGACGAAAGATGTTAAATGTTTTGGATCTTATGTTTTAAATATCAAAACGAATAAAATCCATACAATACTTTCAAGAATTACTCTGCTTGCAACCGGAGGATTGGGAAATTCCTACAGTACCACAACCAATCCCAAATTAGCCACCGGTGATGGTGTAGCTATGGTTTACCGTGCTAAAGGAGTTATTGAGAATATGGAATTTATTCAATTTCATCCAACCTCACTTTACAATCCTGGCGAAACCCCATCTTTTCTGATAACAGAAGCCATGCGAGGGTTTGGAGGAATTCTAAAGACCCAAAAAGGTGAAAAATTCATGAATAAATATGACGAAAGGGGTTCATTGGCCCCTCGTGATATTGTAGCTCGTGCCATCGATTCGGAATTGAAACAAAGCGGCGACGATCATGTTTATTTGGATTGTACCCATTTAGATAAAAACAAACTGATCGTCGAGTTCCCAACAATCTATGCTAAGTGCTTAAGCATTGGAATTGATCTTACCAAAGAAATGATTCCCGTAGTTCCGGCTGCACATTATTCATGCGGAGGCATTAAAGTTGATGAATATTCAAGAAGTTCCATCCAAAATTTATATGCTTCGGGCGAATGTGCTTCAACCGGTTTACACGGGGCCAATCGACTGGCTTCAAACTCACTGCTTGAGGCGGCCGTTTTTTCGCACCGGGCAAGTGTAGATGCAATAAAGGTTTTTAAAAATATTAATTTTTGCAACGAAGTTCCCGATTGGGATTCATCAGGTACTGTGCTGAATGAAGAACTTGTTTTGATCACTCAAACATACAGAGAACTTCAATTGATTATGACAAACTATGTTGGTATTGTTCGCTCAAATTTAAGACTTCAAAGAGCCTTGACACGTCTCAAACTTATTTATAAAGAAACAGAAGATCTATTTGACAAATCGATACTTACCATTCAAATTTGTGAATTAAGAAACCTTATAAATGTTGCCTACCTGATCACGAAAATGGCAATGAACCGGAAAGAAAGCAGGGGCCTGCATTATTCAATTGATTATCCAAAAGATAAATAAAACATTAACCCTTAAATGGCACTCATAAAAGAAGTTAATGGTTTTCTTCCCCAGATCGGCACTGATTGTTTTATTGCCGAAAATTCGACCATTATTGGGGATGTCATTATAGGCAATAAATGCAGTATTTGGTTTAATGCTATCATAAGGGGCGATGTACATTATATCAGAATTGGGAATAATGTTAACATTCAGGATGGCACAATCATCCATTGCACTTATCAGAAATCACCTGTTAATATTGGCAATAATGTTTCAATTGCCCATGGTGCAATTATTCATGGGTGTACAATTAAAGATAATGTGTTAATTGGGATGGGTGCTATTATTATGGATGATGCGGTAATTGAAAGTAATTCGATAATCGCAGCCGGGGCAGTAGTATCAAAAAACACCCATGTTACCTCAGGAAGCGTTTATGGTGGCATTCCTGCAAAAAAAATAAAAGAAATTGATAAAAACTTGGTTGAAGGTGAAATTGAACGTATTGCAAATAGTTATTCACTTTATGCAAGTTGGTATAAAAAATAGAGAACAAATTCTTTTATCAGAAGATTTTTAACCATTAAGATAGTAATCACACAAAAAAAGCCGAATCCTGCAGATCCGGCTTTTTAATAGATTTTAATTGCTTACTTGATGCCTAATTTAGCTTTTACTAAAGGTAAAATGTTTTCCCCTTTTTCAAAATAAATTACTGCACCAACGCTAAGATCAAAAATATAAGTATAACCATTTTCTTTGGCTACTGCATTGATCGCTTCTTTTGCACGATTGGTAACCGGAGCAAAGAGCTGAGCTTGTTTAGCCTGAAGGTCAGAGTCAGCTGATTGCTGAAATTGTTCAATTCTACTTTGCAAATCATTCAGTTCTCTTTCTTTAGTTTGTTTAATGATTTGTGACATGGTAGCCAAGTTGCCTTGGTACTCTTGTACTTTACTCTGATATTCCTGGTACATTACCTGCATTGTTTGCTCTAATGAGCTTCTATATTCTGTTATTCTTGCTTCAACGGTATCTTTACCTGGCATAACTTGCATTAATTCAGCAGAATTAATGTATCCCAATTTTGCATTAGTTTGTGCAAACAAACAAGAAACACTTCCTAATAACACCAAGCTTATAACAACTACAATTTTTTTCATTTTTTAAGATTAAAGTTCATAACCAGATTAAGTCGCAAATTTATACAAATAAATCAAAATTCGTAAATTTAATTTATTAATAAATCTTAAAATTCACATCAAAATATACAAAAAGCTATCTTTTACGATCCTCGCGCCTAACAGTTTGTATTAAGGTCCCAACCACATCTAAAACATCATCGCTAATGTCGAGGCTTGGATCAGTATAAAGAATGGAAAGTCCTGCGGCCTTGTCAAAAACAAAGCCATAATTTTTCTCTACCGCAATTTTTGAAATTGCATTATACACTTTCTCCTGTATTGGCTGTATTAGTTCTTTTCGCTTTTGGTCAAGTTCACCTTCCGAACCAAATTTCCTTTGTTGAAGTTCATGGATTTGTTGTTCTTTTGAAACAATTTCAGCCTCTCTCTTTTTTCTTAATTCCTGTGGCAATAAAACTGCTTCATTTTGGAAATTCTCATATAAACGTGATATTTCGGCAAACTTTGCTTCAATTTCCGATTGCCAGGTAACTGACAAATCGTTTAAATAATCTTGAGCATCTTTATATTCAGGAATATTTGAAAGAATGTATTCCGAATCGACATAGGCATATCTTTGAGCATTTGCTCCTATCACCATCAACAAAATAATGATTAATGTTAAAGTTATCTTTTTCATATTTTTTCTCCTATTATTTATGTTTAATAAACTAATGATTAGTTGCCAATGCAGAGCAAAAAGCTTGCCAATCCTAATCGATAGATTGATTAATTGAGAAATGGAATTGTGAACCACTTGCATCAGGAAGTCCTGGGATTTTATCAAATCCATAACCCCAATCCAAACCTAGCAAACCAAACATTGGCATAAAGAACCTGATTCCAAAACCTGCCGAGCGCCTAACATCGAACGGATCAAACTTTTTGAAATTTTCCCACGAATTTCCTGCCTCAAGAAATGCTAATGCATAAATGGTAGCACTTGGATTAAGCGATAAAGGATACCTCAACTCTAAAGTGTATTTCGAATAAATGGTACCTCCTATATTTTTATCTTTGTAATATTGTGGTGTAACAGATTCATTGGTATAACCTCGCATTGCGATAATTTCCCGACCATCTAAATTATATTGATTTGACAGCCCGTCGCCACCTAAATAAAAGCGGCCAAACGGAGATATTTCGAGCTCGGATTTATTATAGGTTTCAAGAAACCCGAATTTAACTCTTGTACTCAATATAAGTTTGTCGAAAATTTCGATATACCAGCTCGAATTAAACTTCCACTTATAATATTCAATCCACTTAAATCTCAGATCTTCATCAAGTGCAGCGTAATCCTTATTATTCAGCAAAGAATAAGGAGGGGTAAGTTCGAGGCTTAAAGAAATATCAGAACCTCCTCGTGGATAGATTGGTGAGTAAACAGAGTTTCTACCAAAAGTTATACTGTAATTAAAATTGTGAAAATTTCCATTACCTGTGCCAAATTTAAATATGCTTCCGTAGTTATCGAGCTTATACAGCTGCATGCTTACTGCTTGCATAAGTGTGAAAGAGTCGTCGGGCCATGATAATCGCTTGCCCATTCCTACGGAAAAACCATCAGTTGCAAATGAAGACCTGAGTTCATCCCCTTTTGACAATCCATTTGAATACATTGAATGATGATACGAAACGGATAATGAAACAGGCTTTTTACCACCAAACCAAGGCTCGGTAAAAGAAGCACTATAATTGAAATACCCTTTCCCATAGGTTTGAAATTTTAAGGAAAGTTTTTGACCATCACCTGTTGGTACTGGTCGCCATGCCCCTTTTTTAAATGCATTTCTGATCGAGAAATTATTAAAACTCAATCCAAATGTTCCAATGATACGCCCATAACCCCATCCACCTGATAACTCAAACTGGTCGGAGGAAGTTTCATCAACTTGGTAATCAATATCGACTGTGTTATCACTTGCATTCGGTTGTACATCGGGAGATAAGGTTTCCGGATCGAAATACCGCAATTGTGCCAGTTCCCGCTGGGTCCTGATGAGTAACTCTCTATTGAATAATTGACCAGGCCTTGTTCGGATTTCACGCATGGCCACATGATCATTTGTTCGTGTATTACCCGTGACCGTTACATTTTTTATACGTGCTTGTTTACCTTCTCTTATTCTTATCTCAATATCGATCGAATCATTATCGATCTTAACTTCAACAGGCTCAGCCTGAAAAAACAAATAACCATTATCCATGAATAAGGCACTAACGTCAGTTCCATTTGGGTTATAAGACAGGTTTTTCTCGAGTAATTCCTTATTATAAACATCTCCTTTACTGATATTTAAAATAGCACTTAAAAACTCAGATGGGTATATCGTATTTCCACTCCAGGTAATATTGCGGAAATAATATTGCCGTCCTTCTTCAACAGTGATATCAATATTGATAGTCTTATCGTCATGAACATAAATAGAGTCTTTTATAATTTTAGCATCACGATATCCAAGTGCATTGTATTTTTCTATGAGGGCCAGTTTATCGTCAGAATACTTCTCTTTAATAAATTTAGAAGATTTAAAAATATGAAGCCTGAGATTATTATCAGCATAAACACTCATACTATCAATCATACCGGCAAAGTCAAATCGGATTGCGGTTGTTATTACGTCAAACAATAAATCTTCGATATTGCCTAAAGGATTGAAATTACCTAATTCCTTTGTCTCCTTTAGAGCGCGTTTTGCTTTTTTATCCGAAAAATTTTCGTTTCCAATAATGTTGATATTATAAATTTTGATTTTTTCGGCCTTATCGACCAAAATTTGAAGAGTGATTGCATTCTGAAGGCTTGTATCTTGAACTTTTTTAAAATCAACTTTTGTATTTAAAAAGCCCTTTTCAATATAATGTTTAATAATGGTATTTTTTACTCTTGAAAGCAAATAGTCGGTTACAACGGCCCCACGTTGAATATTTATTTTTTCATTTATTGCATCCGTTTCGCCTTTTCTTATTCCGATATACTTAAAATCAGCTATGCGTGGTTTTTCAGTAAGTTCGAAACTCAAACTTATATTCCCGTCTTTTAAATCGGTAATTTTAACTTTTATATCTTCGGCTAATCCTTGTTTCCAGAGTTTTTTGATTGCAGTTGCTAAATCATCCCCGGGAATTTGAATCTCATCCCCGATATTCAGCCCTGACAGCATCATCAAAACATTACTTTCGAGATAATTAATCCCGGAAAATGTCATCTCACTTATTTTGTAAAATTTAGGATTATTATAATCAATCTTTAGGTTTGAAAGTTCGCTAGAAACCTGAGCTCTAGAGTAGATCGAGAAACTTAACATCATTACAATAATGACGAACTTTAACAGGCGCTTATGTAATGCTTCCTTTTTTATCATTCTTCCGTATTCTTTAAAATTTGTTCACTTGTCTTTCCAAACCGTCGTTCTCGATTTTGGTAATCTATAATGGCATCATATAAGTCCTCTTTTTTAAAGTCGGGCCATAACTTTGGAGTAAAATATAACTCTGAATATGCAATCTGCCACAAAAGGAAATTACTTATTCGCAGTTCTCCGCTTGTCCTGATCAACAATTCCGGATCAGGCATTGATGATGTATTTAAATAAGAGGAGATAAGCTGTTGATCAATATCATCAATGTTTAACTCCTTATTTTTTATTTTAGATGAAATTATTTTTACGGTTTCCGTAATTTCCCATCTCGAACTATAACTCAGGGCCAGTGTTAAAGTCATCCGATCGTTGCCGGCAGTTTCTTTAATGGTTTTCAACAATTGATTATAACTCTCTTCGGGCAGGCTCTTAATATCTCCGATGGCATTGAGCCTGATATTGTTTTTGTTGAGGGTAGGTGTTTCCTTGTCGATAGATTCGACCAACAGCTGCATTAGCGCATCAATTTCATATTTTGGCCGGTTCCAGTTTTCGGTTGAAAAAGCATATAGAGTCAAATAACGAACTCCAAGTTCAGCTGCCGATTCTGAAGCTTCTCTTACGGCATTCACTCCATTTTGATGACCAAAAGTACGCTGCTTACCTTGCTGCTTAGCCCAACGCCCATTCCCATCCATAATGATGGCAATATGCTGGGGTAATCTGTCAAGGTTAATTTGGTCCTTTAAATTCATGCTTATATATTATTTTCTGTATCCATCCGTAAAATCAACACAGGTAGTTTTGTTAAAAATATCAAATTCAACCGTAATCGAAATCCCAATAAAATTGAACCAATCCATGGTTTTTGAATTACCGCGCTGTTCACCTGCATTACGCTCAAAAGTTGGATCAATTACTAATTTCGGATCCGAATATTGATGGCTTGGATTGTTAAGATCAAAATCGCTTGTATTTATGTAATAGTTGGTACTGATATCATCAATATAATCGGTAAAAGTTTTTCGCATGCCCCATTCAAAACCTAAACCAATGTTTTGGCTGACACTATATTTTACACCTATTCCAAAAGGGATTGCTAATCCATGCCGGTTATATTTCAAGTTTTCGGTTCCGTAGTAGGTACGTAACGGATCAGTTTCATCAACAAGTTCGGCTAACTTTATTCCATCTACCTGAGGATTAAACCAAAACATTGAAGCCCCACCAAAAATATAGGGCGTAAAATAATTATACGCACTGCCATTCACATACGGAAAAAAATTAAACTCTACCACTGTGGCTATTTCAGTTATTGGTGATTCAAACACTAAATTTCTATTTAAAACTTTTTTACTTATGAAGTCTGAACCGGCAACCTTTCCCGTTAAAGCACTCAATCTTAACGACCATCTTGTGTCATGGTTATATCTTGCAATAATACCACCTGCCGGTTTGATTTGCTGAAAATGCATCCCAGGATTTATATCACCAAGATAGTATGATCCACCACCAAATAATCCAACCTCCATCGTTTGAGCATAGATTTTCGCTTGAAAAAGCAAAATAACTGTTATTAGAACCGCTGTTTTCTTCATAAAATTTGAGCCTGCAAAATTACATTTTTTTTTGAAAATCAGGCTATCCACTTGTATTAATTTCTAATATCCAATCCCCATTTTAGCTTATCCCTGATTGTGGAGAAAAAGTTTTTGTTGGACATTTGGATCAGATTAATGTTAAAAGTTTCTTTTTCGATATTCAACACGAGTGGCTTGTCAATCGATTCAGTTCTGGAATCGAGACTAACGAGAAACTGTTCATTACGCCCTTCAAGTTCTATCCTGATTTTGCTGTCGTCGGGTATAACGAAAGGCCGTACGGTTAAATTGTGTGTTGCAATAGGGGTAATCACGAAGTTTTTGGACCCCGGTGTAAGTATTGGACCCCCGCAACTCAACGAATAAGCAGTTGACCCTGTAGGTGTTGCAATAATTAATCCATCAGCCCAATAAGAATTTAGCATTTCACCATCAACATATACGTGCAGTACCATTAATGAAGAGGAATCCCTTCTTCTGATGGAAACTTCATTGAGCCCATAATTCAAATCCCCAAATAATCCTTCTTTTGTGATGAGTTTTACCAATATTCGGGGGACCAGTTTGAAATCTTTATTGACCAAGGCATTTACCGCGGCAGATATTTCATCCTTCGAAATACTGGATAAAAAACCCAGACGCCCCATATTAATGCCCAGAACAGGTACCCCTGAATCCCTGATCAATCTTACAGTATCCAAAAAGGTTCCGTCGCCCCCGATTGAGAGCAAATAATCAACATTATCCAATAATTCCTTGTGCGTGTTAAATAGCTGATATGGCGCATCGAAAGTTATTTTAGATTCCAGTTTTTCAAAATATGGCCCATAAACCAAAATACCGCAATTAACCTCTTCCAGTTTTCTGATCAACTGCTGGATATAAGGCATGGAAGCTTGATCGGGCAACATTCCAAAAAGGGCAACTTTCATTTCGTGCTATGTCAATTTAATTATTTACAAGGATACGAAATTAATGGTTTAAGCTTCTCAAATTTTAACAAATATTAATAATTATAGGAGATACAGAAGCAATGAACTACCTCGCAGCAAGCTGTAGGGGTATCAATTTGGAATTTTTTTATTGACGATGCAAGCATCGGAGTATTAATCTCATTTATCCCGATACGCTGAGCTATCGGGATTAGTTCATCTTACAGATTTCAATTCACTACGTTTTTGAAATCTGAGTTTCACGAATAAAACTGATGCAATGCTAAATTTTATCCAAATCAAAAATCCAATGCTTGAATGGTGTTAAATTATAAAAAAATTCTTAAAGTTGATTATCCCAGTGGCAAGCCAAGGATTACTTGCCTGCGGCGGGCAGGTTTTGCCAACTTTATTTCTGCAAGCTGAAAATCGAATTTTTTTATTAACCCCTCTGCCTTCGGCATCCCTGCCTGCGGCAAGGCAGGTCCCCTATAAATAGGGGAGAAAATTTGGAAACCCCGAAGCAGAGCTTCGGGGAATTATTTTTATTAAATATTTAGATAGTTCATGAAGGAATCATAACGCTCCTTTAGGTCATCAAAGTCATCGCTTTCGGTAAAAGAAGCTTTCACAATATAATTGTAGCGGTTAAAAGTTTGTAATAACCCGCTGATCTCAATTTTATTAATCTTAATTGTAATTTCAAGTTTTGTCGAGTCGGGGCTTGACACTATACAAAGGCTCAGTACCTTCGCATCATTTGCTTCAACAATCCGTGCTATTTCACTCAACATGTAGTCATTTTGACTGACCTCTAAAACAATAACTCCTCCCGGATTCTCAAATGCTGCAATTTTTGAAAAATTTTCTATTAATTGGCGCATGGTTATGCAGCCCAGATATTTATTTTTCGAATCAAGAACAGGAACAAGCGTTAATTTTAGATCAACAAATTGCCTAATCACATCAAAAATATGCTGATTTTCTGTTAGATGTGCCGTTAATATTGAGAGTTGATAAGCACCTAGTGCTTCATCAAAATCATTCATCGCATAAATATCCTCATCTGAAATCAATCCTAAAAATTCCTCATTATTCACAATCGGGAGATGGGACAATTTGTAATCATCCATGCGACTAAGTGCATCGGCACCAGTATCAGATGTTTTTAACGGGATTACCGAATCTGTAATTAGATGTTTGGCCAACATAATTTTTATTCTTTAGTATTGCTTTTTGCTAAAATAATCATCGTTAATGATATTCAGGTAGTTTTCGTACCTAGAAATACTAATATTTCCATTTTTTAAGGCATTGATTACGGCACACCCAGGTTCATGCACATGGGTGCAATTATTAAACTTGCAATTATGCATATATTTTCGCATCTCAGGAAATCGCTCAGCTACCTCCGCACTATTAAAATCAATTAATCCAAATTCTTTGATCCCGGGTGTATCAACAATAAATCCACCTGCCGATAATTCATGCATTTCGGCATAAGTTGTGGTATGCTTTCCCTTATGATGGTAGTCCGAAATAATTCCTGTTTTAATATCCAGCCCGGATTCGATCTTATTAATCAATGCAGATTTACCAACTCCCGAATGTCCCGCGAATAAACTTACTTTACCCTTTAATAAAGTTTCAACCCGATCAATATTAATGCTTTCCTTAACTGAAATCTCGGTACAAGGATATCCTAGCCTTTCATAAACATCTTTGATTTGCTTGTGAGTAACCCATGACTCCTCATCATATAAATCTATTTTATTAAAAATAATTTGTGCCGGAATGTGATATGCTTCAGCGGTTACCAAAAATCTGTCAATAAAACCTGTAGAAGTTCTGGGGCTTGCTAATGTTATAATAATAATTGCCTGATCAAGGTTAGCTGCGATGATGTGAGAGAATTTCGATAAATTGGTTGCTTTCCGAATAATGTAGTTAGTCCGTTCATAAATATGGTCAATCACGCCTACTTTTTCTTTCTCCTGAAGCTGAAACCTAACCCGGTCGCCTATTGCAATTGGATTGGTCGTTTTTATGTCCATCATCCTGAAATGACCCTTTATTTTGCAATCAAAATAATGGCCCTGATCATCACGCACTGTATACCAGCTTCCGGTCGATTTAATTACTATTCCGTCCAATCATTGAATTTTTAATTTGTACAATACTCATTTCGTATTTAGTTGTAAAGCTACTAACAATAAGTGTAAATGAACATATCATCAGCTAAGATACAATTTTAGGATCAGATAAACTTGCAGGTCGGCACCTTAATCTTAAAACAAGAATTTTGAAATTAATCTGGTTATATTGATCACTAAAGTAATTTAAAGACTTTTCCCGGGAGGCATTCAACCATTCCTTCAAATTCTAAATTTAATAAGGCAGAAGCTACCTTACTGCTTGGCATTTGTGCAAGTATGCATATACGGTCTATCCCGATTTTTTGATTTTCTTCAAGTATCCGGATCAACTTTTTATCGGTATCGGAGAGATTCACAAACAGTTTTTTTTGAATAAGTTTAGGTTTTTGGGTCGCGTCCCATCCCATGCAATATTTGATGTCATCGGCATTATTAACAAGTACCGCACGATTGGTTTTAATTAAATAATTACATCCTTCCGAGTATATATCATCAACCCGACCCGGCACGGCAAATACATCCCTGTTGTATGAGTTTGCAATATCGGCCGTAATTAAAGCACCCCCTTTTTTCGCTGATTCGATGACCAAAACAGCGTCAGACAATCCTGCAACGATGCGGTTTCTCTTTGGAAAATTTTCACGATCGGGATTGGTTTGACTGATAAAATCTGTAAGCAAACCCCCTTGATCCAACATTTTTTTTGCCAGTAAACGGTTTGAGGACGGATAAATCCGATCAAGACCATGAGCCAAAACTCCTATGGTTTTTAATCCCTGAGCTAAAGATTGCTTATGTGACATGGTATCAATACCATATGCCAATCCACTTACCACCAATATATCCAAATCTTTTAATCCTTCGATAATTGATTTACAAATACTGATCCCATAGTTCGATGCCTTTCTTGTTCCAACGATTCCAATAATTTTTTTAGCATCTAAATTTGCATTCCCTTTATAATACAACATGATTGGACCATCAAGACAATGCTTTAATCGTTCAGGATAGTCATCATCCAAAAAATAAAAGGTTTTTATTTTATTCTTTTGAATAAACTCGACTTCCAAATCAGCACGCTTCAATACTTCGGTATTGAGAATTTTGTTGGCGGTTGCTACTCCCAAACCGGGTATTTTTAGCAGATTTGATTTCTTTTCTTTAAAAACGGCTTCGGCCCCACCGCAATAAGCAATGAGCTTTTTACCATTGATGTCACTAATTCCGGAAATCAGGTTGATGCCTATTTGGTATTGCAGATTCATTTAAACGGATTGACAATCAAAGTTAAAAAATTTAATTAATCTTTTCTGTGTTCGAAAGATCAAACACCTAAAATATTTTTACATTTGTTAAATAATAAAAGCAGTCATGGTTTTACAATATATTACTTGGGATATCGATCCCGTTTTATTCAACTTGGGCCCATTATCGATCAGATGGTATGGTGCATTATTTTCAGGTTCGTTTTTAATCAGTTATATCTGGCTTATAAAACTTTTTAAACAAGAAAAAATACCCGTAAAAATATTGGACGGGCTTACAACAACGATGATCGTTGCTACCATTATCGGTGCACGACTAGGACATTGTTTGTTTTATGAACCTGAAATTTATCTTAATAACCCAATCCTGATTTTAAAAATACGGGATGGTGGTTTGGCCAGTCATGGTGCGGCAATAGCGATTGTTATAGGACTTTATCTTTATGCGCGAAGAACAAAAATCCCAATTCTGTGGTATCTCGACCGTGTTGTAATTTTTACGGCCCTAGCCGGTGCGTTTATTCGCTTTGGAAACCTGATGAACTCAGAAATATTTGGGACAATAACCAACTTACCATGGGGCTTTTACTTCGTTAAATATTATGATCCTCAAATGGGCTTGGATCCCCGTCATCCAGCACAATTATACGAATCAATATCCTATTTATTAATTTTTATCTTCTTATTTAATTACTACAAAAAACGCTTGGGTAAATTTGAAAACGGTCAGCTTTTTGGACTTTTTTTGATCATGGTTTTTGGAGTACGTTTTTTAATTGAATTCATAAAAATACCGCAAGTCGGGTTTGAAGAGGGAATGGCACTAAACATGGGTCAGCTTTTAAGTATCCCATTTGTTTTTTTAGGGATTGCTGTAATTGCATTTATCAACAGAAAAACTGTTTCAAAAAAATAGCCCCTTTTTAGAGGGGCCTATTCTTTTACAGACGATTTACTCTCTGTTCAAAAACAGCTTCTATTTCCTTAGCATAATCTGCTTGCTTATATTGGGTCGCTATTTGGCTTAATCCCCTTATAAGTCCCAAAGATTGTTTAATTGCCTCATCGTAGATTACAACACCATTTGGCAGAGAAGTATAATAATCAAATTCCTGAGCAAGCCGATTCACGAGATTTTGCGACAGTAATTTAGCTTTCTCAAATTCCCCTCCCAGATAATAGGCATCCAAAAATGAATAAGCACTAAAATCCTGTGGGAATTTACTCATTGGAAATTGTTCATAGTATCGATCGATAAGCTTTATAGCCATATCAATTTTGTTCTGAATAACCAGTTCTCTTGTAAGACGTATAAAACTGTTTGTTACGATCCCAGAATTTCTGGCACTTTCCCGATCTACTGTTACACCCGGTTTATTTAAATTACCCCACTTTGAACCATTCATCAGTTTATCGTAGGTTTTGTCCACCAAAATACCTCCTAAACTTGGGTTTGGCCTTTCGGCTTTTATCGGCATAAATTTATAAACAACACCATCCTGATGTATGTAATCAGTAGCATTAAAAACATCCTTAACAACCATAGGATTTGCAAAATAAACTGATCGTTTCCAATTATTGTTTGCCAGAAAATCTAAAAAGGCCAGATCATTTTTATACAAAGTATTCGAATTAATTTCCCATTTAATCTCTTTAACAATTAAATGAGCAAGTTCTCTGGGCACGATCCCGTTATCAACACAAGCTGCTGAATCGACCGTTATTTTAACTTTTTTGGTCGGGAAGAAGTTAACCTTCTCTCTTCCATACATTATTTTTGTCCGCTCATTATCACTTGCAATAAATCTAATTACTTCACTCAGCTCCTGATATTCTTCAAGTTTCACATCAACATAAGGAACAAAGTCATTGGTTCCTTTCTGGTACTTATCCTTTGTAAGCAACATAGGCAATGGATCAGCTCCATATATTTTTCGTTGCATTTGTTCTACATACCAATAACCGGATGAAAGCATATAATTCACTGTCCTCACATCAGTTCTGACGCCTTCTACCTCTTGCGCGTACCAGAGAGGGAATGTATCATTATCTCCTATGGTATAAAGCACAGCGTTTTTATCACAATGATTCAAATAATTTGAAGCGAAATCGTGTGCTGCATATTTACCCGATCGATCATGATCGTCCCATCCTTCACTTGCCATAATTACAGGTACAAGAAGTAAACATAAAGCCGTAACAATAAGCGAATTCATTTTGGCATTTTTAATGAGAACAGCAGTTTTTTCAACAATCGCCATCACCCCCAAACCAATCCAAATAGCGAATGCATAAAATGAACCCGCGTAGGCGTAATCCCTTTCACGAGGCTGGTGAGGGTACTGATTAAGGAAAATAACAATTGCCAAACCAGTCATTAAAAACAGTAAAAACACGACCCATGCATCCTTACTATCACGCTTCACATGGTATATTATCCCAAAGAAACCAAGAATCAATGGCAGGAAATAAAATTTATTGGTTGCGTCATTTTTAAAAGCATCAGGCAACAATTTCTGGCTGCCAATCCTCAAAGAATCAATAAAAGGAATTCCACTGATCCAATTACCCATACGCGAGTCGCCCTGACTTTCCAAATCATTCTGCCGCCCAACAAAATTCCACATAAAGTATCTGATATACATATGCCCAATCTGATATGAAACAAGGTAGTTCAGATTATCGGTAAAAGTTGGCTTTATGATCGTTTTATCATTGACTTTGATCGGTTCACCTTTTATGTACTCCTCATATTTTTGAGCATGTTCAGGTTCACGGTTACTCCAAATACGAGGGAAAATAGTTGTGAACCTTGGGTCATAGACGAATTTAAATTTATTTTTTGCAACAATGTACTTACCGGACTTATCATCCCTGATATAATCTTTCCCGGTCTCCTCAGAGGAAATGACAGGCGCATTGTAGTATGCCCCGTAAAAGATGGGCCATTCACCATATTGCTCCCTGTTTAAATATGAAAGCAAACTAATTGCATCTTTAGGGCTATTCTCGTTTATGGGTGTATCCGCATTGGCCCTCACTACCAGCATAAAAAATGAAGAATAACCAATCAAGATGAAGGTAAAACCGAGTATCACCGTATTTAGTACATGTTTCTTTTTTCGGATGGTATAATTTATACCATAAATTAAAAGTGAAATCACAACAACAAAATAAATGATCGTCCCCGAATTAAATGGCAATCCAATCGAATTCACAAAAAACAATTCGAAAGATGAGGATAAACTAACAATCCCGGGAACAATCACATACATAATAGTTGCTAAAATGAGCAGTGAAGCGATTCCGGTAAGAATAAATCCTTTTCGTGTCGATTCAAATTTCTTATAATAAAAAACAAAAGCGATGGCAGGAATTGCCAACAAGTTAAGTAAATGGACACCTACAGACAGGCCCATCAGATAAGCAATCAGAATCAACCAGCGGTTACTTGACCTAGTTGCCCCATCCTCTTCCCACTTCAAAATGGCCCAGAATACCAAGGCTGTAAAGAAAGAAGACATGGCATAAACCTCACCTTCAACGGCAGAAAACCAAAATGAATCACTAAAAGTATAAGCCAAGGCACCAACTGCTGCACTTCCTAATATCATATACATTTTGCCTTCGGTCATTTCACCTTTCTGCAGGGCAATTTTTTTTGCCAGCATAGAGATGCTCCAAAACAGGAATAAAATGGTGAAACTGCTGCTCAACGCCGACATGATATTGATCATCAATGCAACCTTGCTTACATCACCAAAAGCGAAAAGGGAGAAAAACCGACCTAGTAACTGAAATAAGGGAGCTCCAGGAGGGTGACCAACTTGTAATTTAAACGCAGTTGCAATATATTCACCACAATCCCACCAACTAGCTGTTGGTTCAACGGTTAACATATATACGAGTGTTGCAATAGCAAATATCGCCCACCCGGTTATGTTATTGATTTTACGGTAGCTTATCATCGGTCAAATATTAAAGGTTGATTGATTTTTTATTTAAGCGAAAGTAGGAATTTTGGTTCATACTATAATTCTTTAATTAACAATAATTAACTTTTTTGTTGATAATCATACGTTAAACACACCAAACTCAGCAAATAAAGTAGGGTTCAAATTTTTAAAAAAAACATTTGTAATAATAAAATATTTTCTAATTTTGCAGCCTTATTGAATCACATATATAGTTTGTCCGATGGTGTAACTGGCAACACGTCTGATTTTGGTTCAGAAGAGTCCAGGTTCGAGCCCTGGTCGGACAACAAAATTAAGGCCCATAATTCATTTTGTGGGCTTTGTTTTTTAAAAAAATTGAGGGCGAGAAGTCTATCCCGAAGAGCAAAGCGATGTCGGGAAGCCCTGGTCGGACAACAAAATTAAGGCCCATAATTCATTTTGTGGGCCTTGTTTTTTAAAGATTTATATGTTTACCGTGAGAAGTTTTCCGATCAGATCAGAAATGGAGGGGATCGTGAGTTGGTCAACACGACTAAAAAACCGTTCATAAACCATAGAATTTTATTTTTACGGAAATATCATGACTGTTATTCTAGAATAATTGAATTTCAAAAAAAGCAAATGTTGAATTTATAATATATTTTTGTATCTTTGCCCCGGAATTAAAGACAAGATTTGATAATGAGGGGGCAAATGTCCCCTCTTTTTATACAAAAATGATCGATAAACAATTAATAATTAAACTGGCTGAAAGCGAGCTGAAAGGAACAGATAAATTTCTGGTTAACGTTGCTGTTAATCCCGGAAATAAAATTTTTGTGATTTTGGATGGCGATTCCTCGATTAGTATCGATGATTGTATTGAAGTTAGCAGGTTTATCGAATCTAGTCTGGACCGTGAAGTTGAAGACTTTGAGCTTAGTGTATCATCGGCAGGGCTTGATCAACCGCTTAAGCTGATCCGTCAATATAAAAAGTACACGAACAAAGAAATATCAGTGTTAACAGGGGAAGGGGTTAAATATCAAGGTATTCTGACCGGAATACTTGATGATCGAATTCAACTGTATATCCCTGAAAATAAAAAGAAAAAAACCAAAGAACAAAATATTGAGATTTTATTTAGTGACATCAAAGAAACTAAAGCAATTATTTCATTTAAAAAGTAATGCAATAAATTAGAGCAATGGAACACATTAATTTAGTTGAAACTTTTTCGGAGTTTAAGGAATTTAAGAATATCGATCGTGAAACCATGATGCGTATCATTGAGGATATTTTTAGGCATATGCTGGCCAAACGATTTGGCAGTGATGAAAATTTCGATATTATCGTAAATATCGATAAAGGAGATTTGGAAATCTGGAGAAACCGGGAAATTGTTGAAGATAATGACGTAGAGGATGAGAACACTCAAATTGCACTCTCCGACGCTATAAAAATTGAACCCGATTTTGAAGTTGGAGAAGAAGTTTCGGAAGAGATGAAACTTGCGGACTTTGGAAGAAGAGAAATCCTAACCATTCGACAAAACCTGATCTCAAAAATTCAGGAGTACGAAAAAGACAATATATACAGGATTTATAAAGATAAAATTGGTGAAATTGTTACCGGTGAAGTATATCAGGTTTGGAAGAAAGAAGTCTTGATACTGGATGATGAATATATTGAATTGCTTTTACCTAAATCAGAACAAATTCCTTCCGATTTTTATCGTAAGGGCGACAATATTCGTGCGGTAGTTTCAAGAGTTGAAATGAAGAATAACAGTCCGGTTATTATTTTATCACGGACTTCTCCAATATTTTTGGAGCGACTTTTTGAAGCTGAAGTACCTGAAGTATTTGACGGATTAATTACCATCAAAAAAATTGTTCGTGTACCCGGCGAAAGAGCTAAGATTGCCGTTGAATCTTATGACGACAGAATAGATCCCGTTGGAGCTTGCGTAGGAATGAAAGGTTCACGTATTCATGGAATTGTAAGGGAACTAAAAAATGAAAACATCGATGTTATCAATTTCACCAACAATCCCAGTTTATACATTACCCGAGCTTTAAGTCCTGCCAAAATGACCTCAATAAAAATTGATGAGGCAAATAAACGCGCCGAAGTCTACATGAAACCCGATCAGGTTTCTCTAGCCATTGGGAAAGGCGGGTTTAATATAAAATTAGCCGGTAAACTCACCGGTTATGAAATTGATGTTTATCGCGACACTGATACTGACAATGAAGATGTTGATATTCAAGAATTTTCTGATGAAATCGATCAGTGGATTATCGATGAATTAAAAAGCATTGGATGTGATACGGCAAAAAGTGTTTTGGACATCTCAGTTGAAGATCTGGTAACAAGAACAGATTTAGAAATCGAAACCATTAATGAAGTGGTTCGCATAATAAGAGCTGAATTTGAATAAAAATATTAAATTTATTGACTTTTTCAACATTCAAAATCAGAGAAATACCAATTAGTAAGGAGTATGGAAGAGAATATAATGACAACAAGATTAAGTAAAGCAGCAAGAGAATTTAACGTTGGGATTTCTACCATCGTGGATTTTCTTTCTAAAAAGGGCCATGAAGTTGATGCCAATCCAAACACGAAGATTTCGGCTGAAGCTTATGCTATTCTTGTTCAGGAATTCCAATCAGAAAAGCATGTAAAGGAAGAATCCAAAAAAATTGGACTAGAATATACTCAACATGAAACGATTACGATTGAAAACAAAAAAGCTCCGGTTGTTGCAGATGTCGATGAAGAGGATGAAGAAGAAAAAATAATTATTAAAACGACAATGTTACCTCATGTTGAGCCTATAAAAGAAAAAATAGTCTCTCCTCCTCCTGTTGTTGAAAAAGAAATCCCTCTTGTTAAACCTATAGAGCCTATTACTGAAGAAAAAGTAAAAAAAGAAGAACCAAAAAAAGAAGAACCAACAATTACAGAAGCTAAAGTTGAGGTAAAAATTGAACCTGAAATTGAACAGGATGAAACCGGTGAGAATGAATTGAAAATTCTTGGTCGAATTGATTTGGATTCCATAAATTCAAGAACAAAGCCCAGAAGAAAAACCAAAGAAGAAAAAGCAAAAGAGTCTGAAGAAAAAACCTTGGCCCGCGAAAAAGCGAAAGTTGGGTCGAAAGTAAAAAGGGACGAAGACAAGAAAGAAAAACAAGAATTAGTTGCGCCTAAAGTACAAGAACCTCTTGAAAATAAGAAGACCGTAATTGAACCTATTGTTAAAAAAGAAGAAAAACATAAAGAGCCTGTTATTGAGAAAGATGCTCCGATTGATAATTTTTTGCCGACTGAATTCTCAAAATTGGTTGGTCCGAAAATATTAGATAAAATCATATTACCTGATGTTAAAAAACCTGTTGCTTCATCAAAACAGGCCAAAATAGAGCCAAAAAAGAAAAGAAAGAGAATAAAAAAACAAGCTCCTTATAATCCTGCGGATAAAGATAAGGATCATGATAAAACATCTGGTCCACAAAGACCTTACGGTGGTGGTCAAGCGGGGCAAACTAGTCAATCAGGGCAAAAACCCGGACATGCCGGATCACAAAAAAATCAAAAAAGTGGAGGGTTCAAACCGAATATCAAACATGAACCTACACCCGAAGAAATTGAAAAACAAATAAAAGATACCTTGGCGCGCTTAAGTTCGCCCGGTAAATCGAAGGCTTCGAAACATCGACGACAAAAACGGGATACCTTTAGCCAACACCTTCAGGATCAATTAAAACAACAGGAAGATGATAAGAAGATTATCAAGGTAACCGAGTTTGTAACAGCAAATGAATTAGGGACCATGATGAATGTTCCTGTCAATAACATCATTTCTACTTGTATGTCACTTGGTATTTTTCTTTCAATTAACCAAAGATTAGATGCTGAAACATTATCGCTTGTAGCTGAAGAATTTGGTTATGATGTTGAATTTGTGAGTGTTGACGTACAGGAAGCCATTCATGATTCGGAAGAAGAGGATGATCCTGCCAGCCTGGTTGACAGATCGCCTATCGTTACGGTAATGGGCCATGTTGACCATGGAAAAACACTTTTACTTGATTATATCCGAAAAGCCAACGTAATTGCCGGGGAAGCCGGGGGAATCACCCAACATATTGGTGCTTATGAAGTAACCCTTGAAAATGGGAAAAATATTACATTTTTGGATACACCCGGTCATGAAGCGTTTACTGCAATGCGTGCCCGTGGAGCAAAAGTAACTGATGTCGCAATTGTAATAATTGCAGCTGATGATAATGTAATGCCTCAAACAAAGGAAGCCATAAACCATGCCCTTGCTGCCGGTGTTCCGATTGTTTTTGCCATCAATAAGATTGACAAACCTACTGCCAATCCGGAAAAGATTAAAGAAGAGTTATCTCAAATGAACATTCTTGTTGAAGATTGGGGTGGCAAATATCAGTGTCAGGAAATATCTGCAAAACAAGGAATAAATATTGATCAGTTACTTGAAAAAGTATTATTGGAAGCCGAATTGCTTGAGCTTAAAGGGAATCCCAACAAGGGAGCCGTTGGAACCGTAATCGAATCATCGCTTGATAAGGGCCGAGGTTATGTAGCCAAAATATTAATACAAAACGGAACCATAAAAATTGGGGATTACATTCTAGCCGGAGGAACATCAGGTAAAGTTAAAGCGATGTACAATGAAAGAAACCAATTGGTAAAATCAGCCGGTCCATCTGTACCTGTACTTTTACTCGGTTTAAGTGGGGCACCTCAAGCCGGAGATGGTTTTAATGTGATGAGGGATGAAAAAGAAGCTAAAGCCATTGCCAATAAACGAACTCAATTACAGAGAGAACAGGGCATCCGTACACAAAAACACATCACACTCGATGAAATTGGCCGACGAATTGCCATTGGTGATTTCAAGGAATTAAATGTTATTGTTAAAGGTGATGTTGACGGATCTGTTGAAGCATTGTCCGACTCATTAATAAAACTTGGAACTGAAGAAGTTCAGGTAAATATCATTCATAAATCGGTAGGCGCAATTACCGAATCAGATGTTCTGCTTGCATCGGCCTCCGATGCCGTAATTATCGGGTTCCAGGTTCGACCTTCAATGAGTGCCAGAAAACTTGCCGAAGCTGAACAAATTGACATCAGACTTTATTCAATCATATACCAGGCTATCGATGAGCTTAAATCAGCTATCGAAGGGATGCTATCGCCGGATATTGAAGAAAAAATTGTTTGCAATATCGAAGTACGCGATGTATTCAAGGTTACAAAAGTTGGTACAGTTGCAGGTTGTCTGGTTCTGGATGGCAAGGTAAACAGAAACACTCAGGTTCGGGTCATTCGTGATGGGATAGTAGTATATACAGGAGGATTGGGATCACTGAAACGATTTAAAGATGATGTGAAAGAAGTTCAATCGGGATATGAATGCGGACTGAACATCGATAATTTCAATGATATTAAAATTGGGGATATTATCGAAGGTTACGAGCAAATAGAAGTAAAGAGGAAATTATAAAATCTATAAATATTTGATGCCTCCGGCATCCTTTTTAATACATTTGTTTTCAATATTATACTTTATTATTAATGCGCAGTTTCATTAATTCTTTTGATAATATTGGCTACGGGTTGAAGAAACCAAAATCCTGTTCAGTATCGGGTTATCTTTCTCCTTTAGCCAATCGTAAATTTTTTATGTGAAATCCCGTTTTCAATCATCAATCCATTCGAATAAATATTCATTTTTAAAATCGATCTCATAAGCTTTTAGAAAATCTAAATACTCATCCCTAAAAGACTTTTTTTTGTGATGTTCTTTTTGCTTATCAATATATTTAATAACATCCGTAAGCTGTGAATGGCTATAGGAAAATGCGCCAAAACCTTCTTGCCATTGAAATTTATAAGGGGTGAATTTCTTTTCTTTTATGAAAGCATTTGACGATTTCTTTATTTCCCGAACCAAATCGGACAAACAACAGGTAGGTTTCATGCCGATAAAAAAATGGATATGGGTTGATATACCGTTTATAGCCAACATCTTTTGCCCTTTGTTTTGCACAATGCCGGTAATATATTTGTAAAGTTCTTCTTCCCAGGTAGATTGAATGAGAGCGTTGCGGTTTTGAACAGCAAAAACAGTTTGGATATAAATTTGAGAATAGGTATCAGCCATAAAATTAAGTTTGATAGTTTGATTTTAATCCCGGAGGGATTGCATGTTTATAGAAAGGGTTAATAATAGAAAAGATACGACCCCTGCCGGGGTCGCATTAATCCCGAACATTTGATCATCTATAAATATTTGATGCCTCCGGCATCCTTTTTATACATTTGTTTTCAATATTATATTTTATTATTAATGCGTTGCTTCATTAATTCTTTTAATAATATTGGCTTCGGGTTGAAGAAACCAAAATCCTGTTCCGTATCGGGTTATCTTTCTCCTTTAGCCATTCGTAAATTTTTTGTGTGACATCCCGTTATTATTCAATGGTTTCATCTTTGAAATTTCAGGGTGATCAGAAAACTACAATACATCTATCTCCTTTTCTTTCATGTGTTCCTCAATGTATATCTCCAAACGACAATACTTGTTCTTAATGAGGTTGTGCAACGGTTACGTTTGTTAGCAAACAATAATTATTTTTTAGTTTTAGATTACTTGTTCAAATTCTTTTTGAGAAAATCCAACGGATTATCAAAGTACTCCCTTAATTCCTCCTGACTCATACATAACCAGCTCGCACAACAATAATCATCTATTCTCTTTTTAATTTCAAAATGCAGATGATCATAATCTCCGTTATACCTCTTTGCCTCAGCTTTAGTATATAATACTCCAATTTTTGTATTATAATCGAGCTCATCACCATTTTTAACATAAATATCTTTAAGATGTGTGTAGGAGCTATAAATAAAAGAACCATCATCAAGTTTATGCCTAATAATTACAACCTTATTCGGTGCTATCGGGCGAATTAAACATACTACTCCTTTATTAACCGGATATACAAATACAGTATCCTGTTTTTCTGAAGGTATTATATCGATCCCTGAATGTTTATGACCTTTTGCATGACCAGAACGATAAGTTCCAAATCCACTTATTATTTGAATCATATTTAAATCTGATCGATTTTTTAGGTTAAAAGGAAGTACCCATTTTTCTGCAATTTCTGAAGGTTCTATATTAATATAAAACTTCTTCATCTTTTCACTGTACTTTTTAATGCTGTCAGATTGGATAAGAGCATATTCTATTGTATCCTTAACTTGAATAGGATCCTTTTTTAGTACTTCATTGTTTTTTTTATTATAATTTGAACAACAACATAGTACAGCAATTATTAAAATTGGGAAATACCTCATTTTTTAATTTTTCAAAATTTGTAGTTAAGCAATCAAATCACCACGAAGTTCAGTAATATAACCGTTAACGCTTAGCGGTTGTTTGTATTATTTTTAATTACTACCCCATTTTTCATAACAAATAAAACCTTTTTCAATGTCATGATGTTTTCAAGTGGATTGTCTTCCGTTGCAATCAAATCACAATACATTCCTTTTGCTAAAGTACCTCTTACTTTTTCAATTCCAAGAAGCTGAGCCGCATTAATGGTCATGATCTTTAATATATCCGATGCCGGAATTCCTGCCTCAACAAAACTATCAATATAGCTTAATGCCACAGATCCTCTCGTTTCATTATCAATATCAACCATTATATCACTACCGAAGGCTATTTTAACACCTCCATCATAGGCTCTTTTAAGTCGTTTAATTAACTTGGCATGAAAGGCTTTTGCATTTTCCTCATCACTACCAAATGCCTGAAGAACTTTAGCAGGAAAATCAGTGCTTACCAAAACAATTTCTTTTTGTTTCATTAGGAATATTAAGCTGTCGGGTATTGTCCAGCCATGTTCTACCGAAGCCACACCACCTGATACTGCTGAATATAGTCCATCTATAGTTTGACAATGTGCCATCACTTTAAGCCCTGCCATTTTAGCTTCGTTTACAATGAACTTTATATCTTCTGTTGAATATTTATATTGTTTTGAATCGACCACAATTTTAATCACATCCACTCCATAAAATATATTTTCTCGTATTGCCTTTTTTAACTCATCATGCGTATCAGCATAGAAATACTCGTTGTTTACGATGAATTGTTTGTCGGCTTTGGTTCTAAACTGTCCTCCAAAAGGCGCTATGATTCTACCTGCGGTTAAAATGTTCGGACCCCCGATTAATCCCTCATTGATAGCTCGTTTTATATCAACATCTACATATTTCCCTGAATTCCCTGCTTCCCTAATAGTCGTAAATCCGACATCAAGGATCTCTTTTGCATAAACAGCCCCCTGAATGGCCCTATATCCATCCGGGTTGAGCAATACCATGTCAAGAAAATCAATGCCTAGCTTATCGGCAAATTTGCTGGTAGTTGCACAAATGTGTGTATGAGAATCGATAAGTCCCGGCGTTACAGTTGATTTTGAAAGATCAATGATTTCGGCACCTTTAGGTATTTCTATACTAGTACCCAGCTCTTTAATTTTACCGTTTTCAACGAGTATAATTTGATTATAAGAAACTGCGCCTGTTGAAGGGTCGATCATTTTTCCTGCCTTTATTGCAATTATTTGAGCATGGGCTAATCCAAGATTCAATGAAATAAGAATAGTTAAGAATGTTCTAAATATCATTTTTGTTAATTATTAGTATGGTTTATGAATTCTGTTTTGGTCTGTAAAATAATCGCTAACGTGCAGCTGCTATTAAAAGCTGCCGATTGCGGGCTACTATCCTATCAAGTTACACCGAACTTAATGCGTGGCAGAAAATCCGAATAACCACTTAACCCCCCAATATTTTATATATGATGTTGGTCGTATGTGCTTTATTTAATCATTTCATGCTTTTCAATCGAATCAATCACAAAATCAATCGGCATATTTGTAATCATAGATATTTGCTCAAACGATAAATCTTCATTTCTTAGTCTAAAAGACAAATGCTCCAAAGTCTCGCCAATTTCTATTATGTTTTTATCAGGGTCGTAGAATCTTACGACTTTCTGTCGCCACGGTTGCTCTCGCAATTCATGAACAAATAAAATATTATTTTTCTTTAATTTCTCAACTATCAACTCAATCGTATCAGACTCGAAATATAACTCAAAATTATTTCCACCAGATTTTATTTCTCTATTATCAATCAGGTTTTTATAATGAACTTGCAAATGAATTGCAAAATCTCCATGAAAAGTAACACTTTCACCAAAGTCATATTTTACCTTTTGGTCTAATAAATTCTCGTAAAAGTCACGAGACAGTTTCATGTCAGATACTGTAATTAATGGACAAACATATTTCATAATTCAGTCAATTTATTTTGTTATCTCTACGTAATCCTATGTGAAGCTAGGTTGTTAGCATTACGCCCATCGGTTTGGCTATGTAACATGGCAGGGTTTTTCGTGCTGCTTTTCTGGCCCAGAACAGAAAAGCTTGAGAAGAAAGCCCACGTTTCTACCGAGTACGAACCCCTACCTGCGCAAGCAGGTTAAACTCATTTATCCCGATACGCTGCGCTATCGGGATTCCTGCCTGTACTGCATTTTGGCAGGCAGGCGTTCATCGTACAGATTTCAATTCACTATCCCGCATAAACTGCGGGACGAGCTGTTTTTGAAATCTGAGTTTCACGAATAAAGGATTCAACTTTATTCATTAATTTTATTCTCTACATCCATTTTTTGGTGAAGAATTCTAATGACTTCCACTATATTATTTTGTCCCATTCTATAGAAAATCAAATGAGATTTAACTATGGAAGCCCTGTATCCTTTTCTAATGTGATCCATTGCTTTACCGGTATTAAAATTCGTTGCAATGAATTCAATTTCATTGATTATTAAATTGTAATACCTGTCAGCTTGTTCGGGCGACCACTTTTCAAAAGTATAAATCCAAATATTCCCTAAATCCTCAACTGCTTTTTCACTAATGCGATAATTCTGATTTCTCATAAATGTTTCTTATGCAGTTCTTGTAAGTATTCATTTGGGTTAAAGTCATTTATAAGATTGCTGTTTTCTCCAAGATCAAGAGCCTTTCTTAATTCTATTGTCTTCTGTTCTTCTGTTTCAAGCAATCGTAGAGCAGTTCTGATAACCTCGCTTGCTGAATTGTATCTGCCGGTTGAAATTACAGAATTTATGAATTTTTCAAAATGGCTTCCTAATAATATTGAAGTGTTTTTTCCCATAGTTATCATATTTTTCTCAAATATACCAATAATTGGTATTTTTTCAAAATGCTGCTAATGATTTGATTTGTGATCGATGTAAAACTTAACAATTGCAAATTTGACACAAAAAGAAAAAGCCCACAGGTGGGCTTTTTTCAACTCAAATATTTTAAGTAAACCAGATAATGCTAGTTATTTATTGGGTTGTGCAACGGTTACTGTTGTTAGCACCAGTTTTTTATTTTATGCGTTTCCATTTATTGATAATTCAAATAGTTCTTCTGTTTCAAGATTGACCTTTATTGACCAATAGTAACTACCTCCATCCAAAACAAAGATCATCTGTTTGTCCCAATTATCTAAATGTCTTTTATTTGGCCAAAAACAATTTATAAATAATAGTTTGCTTTTGTTTTTGTCAATATACCCGAAATATTGTCGTTTATATTTTTTTAGTTTCTCGTGAATTATAGGACTTTGATCTGAGCCATTTTGGTTTAATAAAGAAGCATTTATATTTTTCAAACCTTCATTAAGCAATTTTTCAGCTTTTTGAATTTCTATTCTAGTTGGGGTGAATCTTTCGCCCCCAATTAATTCATTAGAAGTTGCTGGAAAAATTATACAGTCAAAAGTTTTAGTCTTATAGTGATCGGTTGCTACTGATTGTCCAATTGCCACTGAACTTATTGTGAAGACCAGAATAATGGTAATTAGTATGTTTTGGTTCTTTGTCATTTTCTTATGTGTCAATTTTTATTATACCTACAGGGCAATTAGTTGGTCTAAGTTTATTCCATGTTTCAATTAATAAATCAATTGATTCCTTGTGAAAACGCTCAATTCTCCTTCTGTCTTTAGAATTAATTTCACCTTTCAAAAATTTACAGTCGATTATTCCAAAAGAGGCATTTATTTCATCTGATTTAACATGAAAGTGCGGTGGTGGATGCTCATTAGGTCGTATTTCAATTCTTAGATTATTGACAGATGCAACGAGAAATCTTCTTTCAACAACAGTCCCATCTGATAACACTTCGGTCATGTTGAGAAAATATTCAAGTCTTGATTTTAATCTGTCTAGATTATCCATTTTTTAAAATTGGTGCTAACGGATGGCAATATGAAACGGTTGGGTTTTCGAAGCGCGTCTGTATCCATCGAGGAAAATGCTGGCGCGAGAACCAAAGCATCGCAAACCACTGAACCCCAACTGTTTTATATTGTGTGTTGTGCGGTCGTGCATTTTACTTTATATGATAACAAAAAATTACAATTTAATAATCCTTGGCACTTGTCTACAATAATCTTTATATTCTTCTTTATATTTTTGGTATAGAAACTCTTCTTCAGATTTAACCATAAAATATGCGGTTATTAAATAATTTAAAAACCAAAAAAGCATCGTGTATGAAAAATATATTATTGTAAAAGAAGCCAAAATAAATCCATAGCCAACCAATTGTGGGTTTCTGGAATATTTGTACATGCCCTTGGTTTGCAGTTTGCTTTTATCTATACCAATGGTTACTTTGGCGCCGAGTTTTAGCCATGAAAGTAAAAGAATAATTATCCCAACGCCAAGCATAACTCTAAATATATTTACAGTAACTGTATTTTCTGGCATCTGTGGAAGGTAGGGCCATTTAGTTGGCAAAATTAAATAAACTGAATTCGCGTGTACAGCAAATACAAGAATTGCAAGAATAGTAGAAAACATTGAAAATCTTTGGATATTTTTGTAATCCCTTTTAATCTTTACTCTAAATACAATAAAAGAGAAAAAGATAAAAACTACTGAAAAAAGTAAGTAATTAATATTCATATCAGTTCGGTTTTATGTTAATATTAGTTTTAACTTTTAGGTATAACTCCAAAACGGTTAATCATTAATTAAATTTTCATATTTGACCAGTATCTTTTTGCTTGTAATAATACACTTAATCCTGTAAGAATAATCGAAATTATTACTATCTCAATCGAACCCAAATATAAATTAAATCTTTCATGTTCTTGTACTCGCAAATTAGTTTGCATATCAATATGCATGCTGCCAAACATAATTGCCATCCAACCAAAATGAAGTGCCCAGGAATATGCAATGTGCCTGGTTTGAAGAATTAAGTTATTTCTAACAAATCCAATTAGGAAAAGTGAAATTAATGTAGTAATCCCAATTAATCCTTTATCATCAAAAAACCACTTGTAAAATATAAAATGTATTAGTGCAAAAACAACGGCCAATCCAATTGAAGCTATTATTGGCTTAATCTTATAATTGTTAACCAAGGCGAATAATGAAATAGATCCTATAACAATCTCTTCATTAATAATATAAAAAATATCGTGATAATAATTGCCCCAATTTGAAAACGAAATTTGTATATTATGTTTATTGGCGATGTATTTCATTAATAGCAAAGAGCAAATTAAAACCAATCCTGCTAAAATTAGGGCTTTTACTATTGTTTTTAAATCTAATTTTAGACCAATCTGTTTTAGGAAGTCTTTATTCCAAATTAAGTAGCTAAAGAGTAGAATTAATAACGTACCAACTGATGAATTCCACCATCCCCCAAATAAGTAGTATGTAAATAACCCATACGATAATCCTAACAGTATAAAAAAAAGTTTTATTTTCATCTTAATTATAACTTTAGTAACACGATATAATTATTAATTTTTAAGATACACACAATTTAACCTTTCAATTTGGCATAAACATGTCCCGCAAAACCATACATATTGCCTAAAGTATTTCTACCAGCTCTTCTTAAAAATTTCTTTTCAAATTCTTGTGGTGTGTAATGATTTATAAGGATGAAACCATTTTCTTTAAGAAATTCATCAACCAGCCCTTCTTCAATCCCAAATTTGAATTCTTCACCTATTTTTCTAGCTGACTCACTAAGTTCCTTAGCACCAAAGGAGTCAGAAGTTCCTTTAATAACGGAATCATAGAAGTAATCAAAAGCAATCATGCTACTATATCCGGAGTTGTCTTTGATAAAAGAAAGTGTTTTTTTTACTGATTCATTAGTAATGTACATGGTTACACCTTCCCATATAAACAGACTCCTTTTTTGGGGCAAATAGCCGTGTGATAATAGTGTTTGCTTTAAATTATCTTTGTTGAAATTAATGGGTACATAAACAATATTTTCAGGAAGGTGGATTTTACTTTTTTTTAGATAATTTATTTTTACATTTTGAGTTGTTGATGTATCAAGTTCAAAAATTATCGAGCCAGAAGTTAAGTGCTGAAACCTAATTGCTCTTGTATCAAATCCAGCCCCCAAAAAGACTATCTGGTCAATACTTGATTTTGCTGCACTAATAAATATTTCGTCAAAAAAATTAGTTCTCGCAGTAATATATTCATATGAACCAGGAACTTTTTTTTGCAGTTTTTTAGTGATTACTGTTCTGAAAAATGCAAACCTTAAAAAAAACCTTGCTTTGGGTGGTAAGAAAACAAATGCTAAATTATCGGGTCCTTTATCTTTAATCCTGTTATCGTAAGTTGCAAGAAATCTATGAATAACAGCCATTAAAGCGGTATGTGATGCTTTGTTTTCTATTCGATTATTTTCATTCATATTTTTTCTAGGTTATATGTAAAGTATTTTCTTAATGTCTCAAAATATGGGTGTTGTATCAGTATATTAACAAATTTCAACCAACTCCTGTTATTCCTGATAAAATTAAAATCCATAGAATTGTATTTGGTATTCCATGTATCATTAAAGCAACCCATGTGTTTTTAGTTTTCTGAGCAATAAATGGAGTAATTAGCATGCTTGGTAGAAAAGCTATAAAATTCCAAGGCATAACTAAATGAACTAAATATGCCCAAAGTAAACCATTTACCAACCAAGCATAATTGCCATACTTTACTTCTTGTCTTGGAAGAATATATCCACGCCACATAAATTCTTCGGCTATCATTGCTGTTGAATGTAGCATAATTGTAGCAATTAAAAATATCCAATTGCCACGCAAGTTTACTCCCAGAAATTCGGATAAAGGGAATTTAATTTCTTTTAATGGGTGTAATAGTAACGGAAAATGGTCTGGAGCTGAAAAAAAAGCTTTTGAAGCCATCCATTTCGCAACAGGTTCCATTAGAATTTCGAAGACAAACACAAATATGATACCACTAATTGTCCATAACCAGTCATTTTTGGTAATTGTTTTCAATCTGAATCTTTCAGATATTTTTAGTTTGGGGTTATCCTTTTTTTCCTTTTTGAATAATAGAATTGAAATTGGGAGTAATGGAATTATTGGGATCCAAAGAAAGAATGGGAAAAGAAAAACAATTTTAAGTCCAATTTTTTGAAAATATGGAGCCCCATATACTAATCCTACATAGATTAATAATCCGGGAATCCCAAATAGTATTATGCTTTTCCAAATACTAATTGGTTTTAATTTATTGTTTTTTTCCATTGTTTTCTTTTAGCATGCCGCACAACTTGTATATATGTTCAACTTTATTGCATATATCCACCCATATTAGCGTGTATTGTGCAGGTTTTGTTAACTTATATATTTTATCGATTCGTCAAAATCGATTTAATTTCAATACTTGTGAGGGAGCTCAAATTCTTTGATCAACAATCATTATCCGGCAGGAAAGAATTTCGGGAATAAATATATTAAAAAAATCGTTAGATTTTTTTAATAATTATAAATTATGAGTTATAAGTTATAAACGAGAATAGAAAAGTTGATCACAATGTATTACTATTGAATGTCGAAGAGTTCAGAGGTTCAAAGGCTCAGAGGGTCAGAGGTTCAGAAGTTCAAATGATTAACTGTTTGTGTGCTTCTGACTTTGTTCACAATGTATTGCAATGTATTACAATGTATTACTATTGAATGTCAACCGAATGTCGAAGAGTTCAAAGGCTCAGAGGTTCAGAAGTTCAAATGATTAACTGTTTGAGTAAAGTGAGAAATCCTTTTGAGTAAAGTGAGAAAACTTTTTGAGTAAATTGGAAAAACCTTTTGAGTAAAATAGAAATGTTACTTGTGTATAGAAATTATTTGACTTCTCAAACGTTCAAATTTGACTTCTCGAAATTTTTTTTTGACTTCTCAAATTTATATATCTGAGAAGTCCTATTTGGAAACGATCGAAGTGTAATGTCACGGAATGAGGAAAATTCAAGATATAAGAATCTAGTCAAAGGAGGACTTTTTCTGACATCTAACATCTAACGTCTAATATCTTAATGGAATTTGTTTTTATGCGCTATATCTTACTTTCTGAAAAGAGTTTGGGTTCTATCAGGCCCTACAGAAACTACACTTACGGGTACCTCTACAAGCTTTTCAATGAATTTCACGTAGTCGATGAGTTTTATTGGAGCATCCTCAATTTTTGACAATTTTGTCAGATCTGCATTCCATCCATCGACCTCTTCATAATTAGCTTTTAAATCAGTGTTTTCAGTATTGAAAGGGATTTCCTGTGTGTTTTTTCCTTCAATGGTATACGAAGTACATACTTTTATTTTATCGAATGGGCTAAGTACATCAGCTTTCATCATCAACAACTCATCTACACCATCAAGCATGATCGCGTATTTTAATGCCGGAATATCAAGCCAGCCACATCGTCTTGGTCTGCCGGTAGTTGAACCGTATTCATTTCCAATTTCCCTTAATTTTTGCCCAATCTCATTATCCAATTCGGTTGGAAAAGATCCACTGCCGACCCGGGTACAGTAGGCTTTAAAAATCCCGTATACTTTACCGACACTTTTTGGCGAAATCCCTAATCCGGAACAAACTCCTGCAGTAATCGTATTTGAAGAAGTAACAAACGGATAGGACCCAAAATCAATGTCGAGTAATGAACCCTGGGCACCCTCGGCTAAAACAGATTTACCTTCTTTTAAGGCATTATTAATAAAATATTCGCTGTCGATAAGCTTAAATTCTTTGATAACATCCAAAGCTGCAAACCATTGTGCTTCGTATTCATCAAATAAGATTCCGTCCAGCTTATAGTTTGAATAGTCAAATTTGTAGAACTCCAAAATCTCCAAATGCTTTTTCTTCAACTTCAGATATTTTGATTTAAAATCATGAGCGATAATATCTCCTATTCGAAGTCCATTACGAGCAACTTTATCAGTATAAGTAGGTCCAATTCCTTTTAATGTTGATCCTATTTTTAAATCACCTTTTGATTGTTCATAGGTTGCATCAAGCAGGCGATGGGTTGGCAGGATTAAGTGTGCTTTTTTCGAAATATATAAATGATTCCTTGTTTCTATTTGATGTTTGGCCAAATTATTAAGCTCTCTTACAAAGATGCAAGGGTCAATAATTACACCATTACCAATTATATTGATGGTTTTCTGATTGAAAATTCCGGAAGGAATGGTATGAAGAACAAATTTATTTCCATCAAATTCGATGGTGTGACCTGCATTTGGACCTCCCTGAAATCTGGCAACGATATCATATTTTGGAGTTAAAACATCAACAATTTTACCTTTACCTTCATCTCCCCACTGGAGCCCAAGCAATACATCAACTTTCATTTAAATATTTTTTTATTTTTTGTTTTGAACTTTAAAATCATCCTGACCCTCTGGAAAATCAGATTAACCAGTAAAACAGCTTAAGAAGTTCATTCTATCTTTTCACTAAAAGCCACGCTTAAAAACAAAGGACTTTATGTATGCAATTTTACAAACATTAAGCCCATTATAAAATATTTTTTATGACTTTTTATAAACAATGGAACCGTTCCGGACAATGCAATCTAAAGATTAATTCTTCTTGTCATCAATGCAAGTTCCATAAAATGTCAGGGAATGATGGGATATTTTAACATTCAATAATTTTTCAACGGATAACTGAATTTCCTGCAATCTGGGATCACAAAACTCAAGGACTTTTCCGGTATCAATACTAATAAAATGATCATGTTGCTTGAATTTGAACGAACGCTCAAATTGTGCACAATTATTACCAAATTGATGCTTGGTAACCAGACTGCAATCCAAAAGCAGTTCTATGGTATTGTACAAAGTGGCTCTGCTAACCCTATATTTATTATTTTTCATTCGAATATACAGGGTTTCTATATCAAAATGTCCATCAGTGGCATAAATCTCTTTGAGAATAGTATATCTTTCGGGAGTTTTTCGATGACCTCTTTTCTCCAAATATTCGGTAAATATCTGTTTTACAGTTTCAAAAGTATCCTTATCATTTTCTTTCATAAACGCAACATTTAATCAAGGCATAAAAATACGGAAAATTTATTTATATCTATTTGGTATAAATAAGAATAATTAATTGTTTTTCTCAATCAGCTTATTATCTGATGTTTAAGGAATGCTATTTTGTTTTAGAAAATCGATTTATCCGGCTAATCATCTTAATTTCCTTGATTTTTTTCAGTTCATCAATCAAATCCTGAAGATTTTTTAAGTCATTTACGTAGAGCGTGATCATAGCTTCTGTAATCCCTTCAGATGTTTCAAGCGTAAATGAACGAATATTCAAATGGTATTCATTTGAAATTACGCCTGTGATATGATTTATCAACCCTATACTATCAATGCTTTTTATTTTGAGTCCGGCCAAAAATGATATTGATTCTTTCTTATTCCATTTCGCTTTTACAATTCTGTTCCCGAATTTTGACATTTCCTGAATTGCGGTTGGACAATTTATCCGATGGATCCGAATCATGTCATCCTTCGAAATCAATCCAATTACATCGTCTCCGGGAATTGGGTTACAACAAGGAAGTATGGTATAATTCAGATCATTGACCGCACCCCCAATAATCATGGCTTCAGGCTCAGTACGAATACTTTCCCTGATTTTTTTAGACAAAGTTTCGGGTTCTACATTTTTTGAACGAAGGAATGGGATGCTGATGTATCTCATCCAATTTCCCTTTTCATTATCATGAAAGGCATTTTTAACATCTTTAAGTTCTATTTTTCCTTTCGCAACAAAATAGTACAGATCAATGACCCCTGAATATGAAGTTTTGCTCTGCAATATTCCAATATTATTAGGTGTAAATTCAATATTAAGTTGTTCAAAAAAACCTTTTAAAATTTCCGTTCCTTTTTCCTTAAATGATTTTCTGTCCTCTTTGATCGCTTGCTTAATTCGTGCTTTAGCACGGGCTGTAACTACCAATCGTAACCATGAAACTCTTGGTTTTTGTTTATCTGAGGTAATCATCTCAATCTGATCACCATTTTTAACCCGATAATTCAATGGCACCAATTTTCGATTAACTTTGGCTCCAATACTTGTATTACCTACCTGAGAGTGAATACTGTATGCAAAATCAAGGACTGTTGATCCAAAAGGTAAATTTTTCAATTCCCCTTTGGGGGTAAATACAGAAACCTCATCGGAAAAAAGATTCATCTTAAAATCACTTAAAAAATCCAGGGCATTTTCCTCACTGCTCTGAAGCAGCTCACTTATTCTTTTCAGCCAATTTTCTAATCCGCTATTTGTTGCTTCCGTTGATTTGTATTTAAGGTGAGCGGCGTATCCTTTCATCCCGATATCATACATTCGGGTAGTTTGAATTTGAACCTCCACCCAACGCCCTGTATGGCTCATAATGGTTGTGTGCAATGCTTCATAACCATTTGCTTTGGGGATCGAAATCCGGTCGCGAAGATGATCCATCTTCGGCCGATAATAATCGGTTATGATCGAATATACCTTCCAACAGTCTATTTTTTCTTGTTTTTTTGGTGAATCTATAATTATTTTAACAGCAAACGCATCATGAACTTCTTCGAAAGGAATTTCTCTTTCGCGCATTTTTTCCCAAATGGAATTAACTGATTTTTCACTGGCAAAAATTTGATATTCTATCTCCTGTTCATTTAAGGCTTTTTTTAATGGCCCCACCAATTTTCTGACAAATTTATTTCGCTCAAACTTACTATCAATCAGTTTCTGTGAAATTGAATTATAAATATTAGGTTCAAGGTATTTTAAAGCAAGATCTTCAAGTTCCCCTTTAATCATGTACAATCCCAATCGGTGGGCAAGCGGTGCATATATATAATGTGTTTCTGAAGCAATCTTTACTTGCTTTTCCTTGGACATTGCATCAAGGGTACGCATATTGTGCAATCGATCGGCAAGCTTAATTAATATAACCCTTACATCTTCTGATAATGTAAGCAGCATTTTTCTAAAATTTTCAGCTTGTATCGATGAGGTTTGGTCATCAAAAAGTTCATCAATTTTCGTTAAGCCATCAACTATATGAGCTACGTTGCTTCCAAAGAGTTTTTGAATATCCTTTAAAGTATATTTTGTATCCTCTACAACATCATGTATAAGTGCACAAACAATTGAAGTAGTGCCTAAACCAATTTCCTCAGCAGCAATACGTGCCACATCGAGTGGATGGTAAACATAGGGTTCTCCGGTTTTTCGTCGATCATTCACATGTGCCTTGACTGCCAAGTTAAAAGCCTTACGAACCAGCTTTTTATCTGCAGGGGTTTTACGTGTGTACCATACCCTTAAGAGATTTCTATATCTCCTAACGATCTCCTTATTTTCCGATTCCTCATCGGGTATATACATAAACTTAAATTTATAATTATGTTAAAACAAAAATAAACAAATTGAGATGATTCAGAAATGAATCATAAAGAATAATATTGCCAGCCTATAAATTCCGGCAATAAATATTTCAAGTAAGGCCAATACTTCAATTTAAATGACAACATGCATTGAAGTATTTATATTTAGTATATTTATTTAAAGTTCATAAGTAAACCTATGAGATCAACCACTCTGTTTGAGTAACCCCACTCATTGTCATACCACATAAGTGTCTTGACGATTCGCTTACCCAAAACCCGGGTATATTCCGGGTCATAAATGCTGGAATACAAATTACCAACAATATCGGATGATACATATTTTTCTTCACCATAAAACAAAACATTTTTCATCTCTTTTGTTTTTGAGGCAGCAAGCACGGCCGCATTCACTTCTTCCACGGTTACATCTCTTTCAACTTCGAACACAAAGTCAACGATAGAACCATCAGGGACCGGAACACGACATGCCATCCCATCCAATCTTCCCTTAAGTTCAGGAATCACTTTGCCAACAGCTTTTGCAGCACCGGTTGTAGTTGGAATAATATTTTCTGCAGCAGCCCTACCACGACGCCAGTCGGCATGAGGAACATCAGCCAATCGTTGATCATTTGTATAAGCGTGCGTTGTGGTCATGATCCCTTCAACAATGCCAAATGCTTCGTGCATGACTTTTGCCATTGGTGCCAAACAGTTTGTTGTGCAACTGGCATTTGAAATGATGCGATGCTCAGGTTTTAGCCCTCCATCGTTTACCCCAATTACAATCGTATAATCAATTTCATCTTTGGCAGGCACTGTAAGAATTACTCTTTTGGCTCCTGCATTTATGTGAGGCATCAATTTTTCACGGGTCCTAAAAATTCCGGTAGCTTCGATCACAACATCTATTTTTAACTCGGCCCATGGTAATTGATTTGGGTCTTTAATACTCAGCATCCTTACCTTTTCATTCGGTGTGATCAAATAGTCATCTTCTAACCTGATATCCTGTCCGAAACCCATCATCACCGTATCATATTTCAATAAATAGGCCAGCACCTCATTATCGTACAAATCATTAATAGCAACAACATCAATATCATCACGACTATTAATTATCCTGAAAACAGATCTTCCGATTCTGCCAAAACCGTTTATCGCAACTCTCATAATGCACCTCCTTCTGAATTTAATTTATCGTAAGCTATGATTAAATCAATAATCCTCGCCGACATTGCCTTAGCTGCATGATACCAGGTAAGCGTTTTTATCATCCTACCTGAAGATTTAATGCTTGCATCCCGATCAAATACGACAGAATGTGCATTACCGATAACATCGGTACTAACGATGGGATCATGCATCATCTCCACAATTTCAGGATGTTGATCCGCATATTTTTGAACAGCAATATTGATCATCTCAATGGTGATATCTTTCGATTTAAAAATAGCAGTCAAATCTAATAATGAACCACTAGGTACAGGCACATTTAAAGCCGAGCCCTCTATCCTACCCTTAAATTCGGGCATGATTTTCTGAATCCATTCGGGCGAAGGTGTTTCATTAGGAATTATATTTTCAGCAGCTGACCGGCTTCGCCTAAAATCTGTACCTGCTTTATCACGTAAGGGCTGATCAGAAGTGTACGAATGAACTGTTGTGAGCATGGCATAATCAACCCCAAATTCATCGTTGAAGATTTTAAGAAGAATTGCTGCAGCATTGGTGGTTGCAGAACCTGCCGAAATTAATTTATCGGTATTTTGAATGGTGTTTTCATTTACCCCAATCACAACAACGCGATCAATTTCATTTGTTGGCAAATTTGATAAGATTACACGTTTGGCCCCGGCCTGATGATGCTTTTCCATAAATTCGCGTGATTTATACTTGCCAGTCCCGTCAACGACTACATCAACATTAAAAATATCCCATGGAATATCCCCCGGCTCTCCTCCCATTACAATTCTGGCCCTTCCGTTTTTTGAAACAAGGAAATTTCCATCCAACTTCACATCAATCCCGCCTTTGGTTTCAGCTACCAATAAATAATGCAGTATTTCGGCACGACCAATATCAGCGATCGCGACAATTTCAATATCATTTCGGTTAAGACATAATCGATAGATATGCCTTGGGATTTCCCCGAATCCCATTAACCCAACCCGTATTTTAGTCATATAAATCCTCTTTTAAGTTTCTTCCAAACAAAAAAAACACCCTGAAACATTAATTGATAATAATTTAGATGGGTGAACTATTTTCAGAATGTGGATTAAAGTTACAATAAATCTGATTGAGAATATTAATTTTAGTCTTATTTTTGCATTTAATGAAAAACACCAGAAACTTCTGTATCATAGCTCATATCGATCATGGCAAAAGTACGATTGCTGATCGCTTACTTCAATTTACCGGAACAATTTCCGACCGTGACCAACAAGCTCAGGTATTGGACGACATGGATCTGGAACGCGAAAGGGGAATAACCATTAAAAGTCATGCCATAAAAATGGCTTATAAAACAGAGGATGGAGTTTATAACCTCAACCTGATCGACACTCCCGGACACGTTGATTTTTCATATGAAGTATCACGCTCAATAGCAGCATGTGAAGGAGCTTTGCTTATAGTTGATGCAACACAAGGAATACAAGCACAAACCATCTCAAATTTATACTTGGCTTTAGAACACGATTTGGAAATCATTCCGGTCCTGAATAAAATGGATTTAGACAACGCCATGCCTGAAGATGTAAAAGATCAAATTGTGGACCTGATTGGCTGTTCGCGCGAAAGTATTATCGAAGCGAGTGGTAAAACAGGTTTTGGAATTGACAAAGTTTTAGAACGAATCATCACCGACGTGCCTCCTCCAAAAGGAGATCCGGACGCACCATTAGAAGCACTTATCTTCGATTCTGTTTTTAATAACTTCCGTGGGATTATTGCTTATTTCAAAATTATGAATGGCACCTTAAAAAAAGGTGATTTCGTAAAATTTGTTAATACGGGCAAGGAATACCACGCTGATGAAATTGGTGCATTGGTTATGGAACGCCAACCATATAAAGTGCTCTACGCCGGAGATGTTGGATATATTATTTCAGGAATAAAAGCTTCCAAAGAAGTAAAAGTTGGGGATACAATTACTCATGTAGAACGCCCTTGTGCGAAAGCAATTGAAGGATTTGAAGACGTTAAGCCTATGGTTTTCGCAGGCATCTATCCTGTTGATGCCGACGAATATGAGGAATTGAGAGCTGCCATGGAAAAGCTTCAGTTGAACGATGCCTCTCTAACCTATGAGCCCGAGTCTTCAGTAGCCCTGGGATTTGGATTCAGGTGCGGATTTTTGGGTTTATTGCACATGGAGATTATTCAGGAAAGACTGGATCGTGAATTCGACATGAATGTGATCACTACAGTTCCTAACGTTTCGTATAAAGTTGTGACAAATAAAAAAGAGATTATTGAGGTTCACAATCCATCGGGACTTCCCGATCAAAAATACATCGACCATATTGAAGAGCCTTATATAACGGCTTCGATCATTTCCAAATCTACCTATGTTGGAGCTGTAATGAACCTGTGTATTGATAAGCGCGGGACCTTAAAAAACCAGGTTTATTTGACCAGCGATCGTGTTGAAGTTACTTTTGAGATGCCATTGGGTGAAATCGTATTTGATTTTTACGACAAACTAAAAAGTATTTCGAAAGGATATGCTTCTTTTGATTATTACCAATCGAGCTATAAACCTGCCAATTTGGTCAAACTAGATATCCTTTTAAATGGGGAGTCGGTTGATGCTTTGTCTACCTTAATTCATCGCGATAATGCTTATGATTTTGGAAAACGGATGTGCAGCAAACTGAAAGAATTAATTCCACGTCAGCAATTTGACATTGCCATTCAGGCAGCGATTGGCGTAAAAATCATTTCGCGTGAAACCATTAAAGCTGTTCGAAAAGATGTAACCGCCAAATGTTATGGAGGTGATATTACCCGTAAGCGTAAACTTTTAGAAAAACAGAAAAAAGGAAAAAAACGGATGCGTCAGGTTGGAAATGTTGAAGTCCCACAGCAAGCGTTCCTGGCAGTGCTGAAGCTAGACTGAAACATTCATGGTGTTAATATGTTCAGAAGTTCAGAAGTTTAAATGCTCAAAGGTTTAATTTTTATATTTTTCACATAAACACCCAAACACGTAAACACATTAACAACTTTTTTTTAACTTCACACTCAAATTATTGCTATCGACTGTAACAAATGGGATAGCATCTTCGTCATATCATTGAGAAATACAAAACCAATTGGATGACGGTATCTGAGTACAATACTTGTGTGGACAAACATTCGGATGGTGTTTATCGTTTTATTCTTAAAAATATTAAGGATAGCGATAAAGCAAAGGATATTGTGCAGGAATCGTTTGTACGCTTATGGGACAGAGTTTCGGAAGTAAAATTTGAAAAAGCGAAATCCTACTTATTTACCATCGCTTATCATTGTTTTATCGATACAATTCGTAAAGATAAACGTACTGTATCAATGGAGGATGCAATTGTTAATAATCATTCTGAAATGAATGCTTTTTCTGATCATAAGGAAGTCATCAATGAAGCCGTGGAAAAGCTTCCTGAAATTCAGAAATCTGTTATTCTTTTAAGGGATTATGAAGGTTACTCCTATAAAGAAATAGGTGAAATAACCGAATTAAGTGAAGCTCAGGTTAAGGTATATATTTATCGCGCACGCTTATTCTTAAAGAATTACCTGGTAAGTTTGGATGTTGTAATTTAGAATTAAGATGAAGATCGACCGAAACAATTACGAACAATATTTTATCGACCATTTCGACGGACGATTAGATGCTTCATTATTAAAAGAGCTTAAGGAATTTTTACTTAAAAATCCGGATCTGAACGAAGAATTTGAAAGCTTTGAGATGATCAACATTAATGTTGGAGATCAGTATAATTATGCTGACAAAGCATCATTGAAGAAACCAATTATTCATTCAACAAATCAAATTAATTCTGAAAATTACGACGATTACTTTATTGCAGGCAATGAGGGCGATTTAACATCAGCTGAAATGGCAGAAGTAGCATCTTTCATCCACCTAAATCCATCACTTGAAACGGAGTTTAAGATTTATGGTTATGCACGTGTAAGCCCTGATCAATCGATCGTTTTTGCAAATAAGTCCGGCTTAAAAAAATATCCATTCTTATCTATAAAAACGTGGTATAAACCCATCGGAATTGCAGCAAGTATTATTTTATTGATCGGTATTTTCAATATATTAAGGCCTACTCAAGTGAAAACACCGTCTTTTGAAAGGGCTGAAGTTCCTTCCTTAATGAAAAGCAATGGAATTCAATCAATTCAACAAGATTATCAGTATCCTTCAATAACTAAAAGAGAATACCAAATAGCTGTTACTCATTTTGAAGAAGTAATCCCGACAGAAATTCTATTAAAAATTCCTGTATCGGGTATTCCTATAGCAACTTATTTTGCTTCATTGGGCAATCCCATAAAGCCAGCCGAAAAGTTATCCTTTAAATACGAATATGATTATTTGGTAAAAGAATTGATGATTAAAGAAGAACTCTTATTGGCATCATTTGGCGAAACCAACCCATCCTCAGCAAAAAAGGTCAAAAAATCACTATGGGCCAACACTTTTGGAAAACTGCATCGAAAAAATTCGCGATCAGAAGATGTTGGAGATGAAACTAAAAAATCAAAAATAAATTTGTGGACAATTGCCAGTATTGGAATCGAGAGTTTCAATGAAATGACCGGATCGAACGTAAATATTGAACGAAAACTCAATAAAGAAGGTGAAAAAAACAAATACATCCTTGTAAATGCGAATGCTAACATTACAACTACCGATAATCAAAATCATTAATTTGTTACCTGTAACAAATCCGGGCATGGTTCCGTCATACTGAAAAAGTTTGATAATTAATCTACAATACGATGAAAACGCAAAATATTTTAAAAGTCACCTTCAGCATATTAATGATAGCTGGTTTGATATCCCCTGCTTCTGCACAGCAAATAAGAAATGTAGAAACGGTGAAAGAAAACAGAATAACTGAATCCTTCAACAAAATTGAGGTAGAAAATAACATTAATGTTTTTCTTGAACAAGGAGAAGAAATAAAAGTGGTTATTGAAACAAGCCGTGAGTTCCAAAATGCAGTTCAAGCCAATGTCGTAAATGGCATATTGACATTGAGCACAAATTCGACACAAAAAGTGAATATATTAAATGCCTATATCACTACTCCTAAAATTCAGGAAATTACACTAAACGGCAATGCAAACCTGAAATCAAAAGGAATCATTGAGCAATATAAATTGGTATTGATAACTTATGGAACATCAATGATTTCAATGGATATCGAAGTTGAAGACTTAACTACTGAATTACACGGTGCATCCGAAATTATTTTAAATGGGAAAGCTGTTAACCACGAGGCTTTATTGCAAGGTGCCTCAATTTTAATTACCAGTAAAATGCTGAATGAGAACACAAGCATCGAAACGAATGGGAGTTCGAAAGCATTCGTTAATACTGCTAATAAGCTCGACATCACTTCGAATGCAAGCAGTAAAGTTGAGTACGAAAATATACCAAATAACGTAAGCCGCCAAAATACGGACCGAGTTTATAAAGAATACTCCCTGGATGTTGATAATCGTAATAACACAAAAATTAACTTAGGTAATCTGGACATGCGTTTTAGCGACTCTCGCGATTCAACCTATGTGAGGTTGGGACGTCATTCGTTTATTGTAGATGAATATGGAAATGCCCGTTATCGCAGAGCTTACCGTGACCGATTCAACAGTAATTGGGCCGGTCTTTTAATGGGAATCAATGGATATCTTACTCCGGATCATGATTTAAATTTCCCACCAGAATATGACTATTTAGAACTTAATCTTGCAAAATCAATTCGATTCGACATTAATATTTTTGAACAAAATGTTCCACTCACAAGAAACAATCATCTTGGAATGGCCACCGGATTAGGATTTGAAATTCGAAGTTATCAATTTGAAAAAAATGTAAGTCTTATTGCTGAAGAACCGCAAATTGCAGGATTTTACAATGAAGGTGTTTATGTGAGCAAGAGTAAATTAGCCGTCACCTATTTAAATCTCCCAATTATTTTGGAATATCAAACCAATGGCTATAGCAATAGAAATAGTTTTCATATTTCTGCCGGGATGGTTTTTGGTTTAAGAATAGGATCGCACACCAAAATAAAATTTGAAGAAAAAAACAAAGAGTATTCTTTGATTGATCCGGTAAGTGGCGAGGTTTACGATGAAAGAACTTCTCCTAACCGATCACGTATTAAAGAATTTGGTGCATTCCATTTAAATCCATTTAAAGTTGATGCAATGTTTACTATAGGTTGGGGTTGGGTAAATCTTTATGCAACTTATTCGCTCACTACCTTATTTAAAGAAGGACAGGGTCCTGAACTTTACCCGGTTTCAATTGGTATTTCTCTGCTGAAGTGGTAAAGTTTAACAATGATCATTGGAAAGCTTCTCTTTACGGGGAAGCTTTTTTATTTCTACCCATTCAGTTTCCGATATTCAATAATGAAGCTCCCCACCGCAGAGCTGCGGGGTATCAATTGGGTTGGTATTTAATTTATTCGCCACAAGCCCGCCTGCGACCGGCAGGTGGCGGAGTATTGGTCTCATTTATCCCGATACGCTTCGCTATCGGGATTCGTTCAGCTTAGAATTTTTATTTCGCTAACACTTATAAAAATTTAGTTTCACGAATAAAATCATGGTATTTGAAATAAAGATTTTTCGTAATTTCGCGATTACTTAAATTCTACAAATAACCTAAATATTGAAATATGTCAGGTCATAGTAAATGGTCAACAATCAAACGTAAAAAAGGTGCTATTGACGCAAAACGTTCGAAAGTTTTTTCGAAAATTATCAAAGAAATTACGGTTGCGGTAAAAGAAGGGGGTGAAGATCCTGACGGTAATCCAAGATTAAGACTGGCCATCTCCAATGCCAAAGGAGCAAGCATGCCAAAAGATACCATGCAAAGGGCTATCAATAAAGGTTCGGATAAAAATGCTGCTAACTTTTTTGATCAGACCTTTGAAGGATATTTAGCACACGGTATTGCCGTAATCATTGAATGTACCACCGATAATCAGCAGCGTACCGTAAGTAATATTCGTGCCATCTTCAATAAATTTAGCGGGAACCTCGGAACCAATGGATCATTGAGTTTTATTTTTGACAGAAAAGGAATTTTCGTGATCCCCAGAGGTGATTTGAACCAGGATGATTTTGAAATGGAGATGATTGATGCAGGAGCAGAAGATATTGTATTGGAAGATGACTTTTTTACCGTCACTACTTCTTTGGAAGATTTTGGTGCCATGATGAAAAAACTCGAAGCTTTAAATATTGAACCAGAAAATGCCGAACTTCAAAGAATCCCCAAAAAAACCATTACCTTAGAATTGGAAGATGCTCTTAAAATCATGAAGGTAATTGACATTTTTGAAGAAGATGACGATGTTAAAAGTGTTTACCATACCATGGAAATTACAGAAGAGTTGATGAACGCTATGTAATTGACGTGAGCTCGATAAAAGAAATCAGTATAATACAGACTTCCTTTGCCTTAAGCGTTTTAATAAATTAAGATATAAGACGTTAGACTTTAAACAAAACAGTAGAAAGTAGGCAGTAGTTAGTAGACAGTAGAATCTAAAGTCTAACGTCTCATTTAGCTCAATTCAGACATCTGAATCAATTTCACGAGAAATGCTTAGATCGAACTGAGGTTAATTAGCATAGATCGTTGATTAAAACAAGAGGCGCAATTTAAAAAAAAATTGCGCCCCTTGTTTTTTTATAAAATTTCATTTTATAATCTGGCAGCTACGATAATATAAGTATCTCTGGCAATCACCAACTCTTCATTCGTTGGAATCACTAAAGCTTTAACTTTTGAGTTTAACGCAGAAATTTCCATTTCCACTCCTCTTTTTCCATGATTTAATACGGTGTCAAACTCCAAACCAAGAAATTCAAAGTCTTTACATATTTCTGCTCTGGTTTCGGTTCCATTCTCACCAATACCTCCTGTAAATACAATGATATCGACGCCACCCATTGCAGCAGCATAAGCTCCTATATATTTTTTGACCCGATAATGATACATATCAAGTGCAAGTTCTGCTCTTTTATTTCCTTTGGCATGGGCTTCTTCAACTTCTCTCATATCTGATGAAACGCCGGAAACACCAAGTACTCCACTTTTTTTATTTACCAAATCGCTTGCTTCAGCAATACCCAATTTTTCTTTATCCATGATGTAAAAAAGAGCACCCAGATCAAGATCACCAACACGGGTTCCCATCATTAATCCTTCAATTGGGGTTAAACCCATCGAAGTATCGATCGATTTACCATTCATAACAGCGGCTATTGAAGCCCCATTCCCCAAATGACAGGTTATAATCTTCTGTTTCTCATAATCTCTACCTAAAAACTCACAGGCCCTTTTCGACACATAACGATGACTTGTCCCGTGGAAGCCATAACGTCGGATACCATATTTAGTGTATAATTCGTAAGGAATCGGATAAGTATATGCTTTGGCCGGCATTGTTTGATGAAAAGCGGTATCAAAAACACCCACTTGAGGTACAGAGGGCAGTAAAGCCTTCATCGCATAAATACCGGTTAAATTAGGCGGATTATGCAGAGGAGCTAAATCAATACATTCTTCCATCTTCTGAATTACCTCATCCGTGATTAAAACGCTTGAATTAAATTTTTCGCCACCATGAACAACACGATGCCCGACAGCTGTAATTTCATTTATATCCTTTAAACTTCCATTTTCTTTACTGGTCAACAGTTCTAATACCTTTTCGATCCCAGTTTGGTGATTAGGAATGTTAAGCTCGAGCTTAATCTTATAACCATCACTTTTTTCATATTTTACAATTGAATTTTCCAATCCAATTTTTTCAATGATCCCTTTTACCAACAATTCTTCATTCTCAATATTAAATAATTGATATTTAATAGATGAGCTCCCACAATTCAATACTAAAATTTTCATTCTTAAAAGTTTAAAAAATATTCTGTTTAACATCTAACAATCGAACTTATAATGAGTAAAGAAAATCAATTTTCACTCAAATATTGCATTCCAAATTGAGAGGTGCAAAATTACATATTATTAGTACAACAAAATGCACATTGTATTGTTATATTTCAGACGGTATCACAAAATATAATGACTCTAAATAATTTCGGCTGGGCTAAAAACGCACTTGTATTATTCTGATTTACTATCTTTTACCTATTATAGAAATATGTTGGCTCAAAGGAGAAATTAATAGGCTTAGCAATGGGTTCTATTTAGAGTGAATATAGCTAAAATTTAAAAAAAATTATACTATATTTGGATTTTTAAAAAAAGAGAAAGGAAAAAAGATAATTTTTTTTATACGTATTGTTAATATTTTAACAATTGCATATTAATGAAACCCAATATATTACATATATAATCATTACTTAATTAAACAAACTTGCATTATGACAAACAAAATTACATCCTTAAGTGAATATTTACAGGCATACAAGGAAAGTGTAGCGGACCCAGAAGGATTCTGGGCAAAAATTGCAGAAGATTACTATTGGCACAAAAAATGGGACAAGGTTCTCGAGTGGGATTTTATTGGACCTAATGTTAAATGGTTCATTAATGGGAAATTAAATATTACCGAAAACATTTTCGAAAGAAATCTATTTACAAGAAAAGATCAGGCTGCCATTATTTGGGAACCAAACGATCCTAAAGAAGATAAAGTTGTTTTAACATACAAAGAACTTTTTGATAAAGTCAGCCAATTTGCTAATGCATTAAAAGCACAAGGTGCCAAAAAAGGTGATCGCATCACTTTGTACTTGCCCATGATTCCTGAACTTGCCATCGCAATGCTGGCTTGTGCAAGAATTGGAGCTATTCATTCCATCGTCTTCGCAGGATTTTCTGCAAACGCTTTAGCTGATCGTATTATTGATGGTACCTCTAATATTGTTGTTACCTCTGATGGTGCATATCGTGGCGCAAAAAGCATTCCTTTAAAATCAATCGTTGATGAAGCTCTAGAAAACTGTCCAACTGTTGAAAGGGTTATCGTTTTCAAACGTACCGGCGACGAAGTTAACATGAAAGCTGGTCGTGATATTTGGTGGGATGACGCAATTGCAGGTATTTCAATAGATTGCAAAGCCGAAGTTATGGATTCTGAAGATACCCTTTTCATCCTTTATACTTCCGGATCAACAGGAAAACCAAAAGGCGTGCAACATAGCATTGCCGGATATATGGCATGGGCCGAATATACCTTTAAAAATGTATTCCAATATAGCGATGGCGATATTTGGTGGTGTACTGCCGATATTGGCTGGGTAACCGGTCACTCCTACATTGTTTATGGACCATTATTGACAGGTGCAACATCTATCATGTTCGAAGGTGTTCCAACATGGCCGGATGCAGGACGTTTCTGGGAAGTTGTTGAAAAATATAAAGTAACACAATTCTATACTGCACCTACTGCTATCCGATCTTTGGTTGCTCAAGGAAACGAGTGGGTTACAAAACACGACCTGAGTTCCCTAAAAACACTTGGAACTGTTGGAGAACCAATTAACGAAGAAGCTTGGCGATGGTATCACGATATTGTAGGTGGTGGAAAATGTCCAATTGTTGACACATGGTGGCAAACCGAAACCGGAGGAATTATGATTACTCCGCTTTCAGGAATCACACCAACAAAACCATCCTTTGCAACACTTCCATTACCGGGAGTTCAGCCGATTTTGGTTGACCAGGAAGGAAATGAACTGAAAGGAAATAGTGTTGAAGGTAACCTTTGTATTAAATTCCCTTGGCCAGGAATGATCCGTTCTACTTATGGCGATCATGACAGATGCCGTCAAACTTATTTCTCAACCTATAAAGGTTTATATTTCACAGGTGACGGAGCAAAACGCGACGAAGAAGGTTACTACAGAATTATGGGTCGTGTTGACGATGTTATCAACGTATCCGGACACCGAATTGGTACTGCCGAAGTTGAAGATGCAATCAACCAACATCCAAAGGTTAACGAATCAGCAGTTGTTGGATATCCACATGCCATTAAAGGTTCAGGTATTTACGCTTATGTAACCTGTGAAGAATTAACAGATGCCGAATTGTTAACTATTGAAGCTGAAATCAGGGCAACTGTTACCAAATTTATTGGACCTATAGCAAAACCTGATGTAATTCAATTGGTTACAGGATTACCAAAAACCAGGTCAGGAAAAATCATGCGCAGGATTTTACGTAAAATTGGAGAAGGAGATGCTTCAAACCTTGGAGATACCTCTACCCTGCTTGACCCAGGTGTTGTAGAAGACATCATCAATGGTGCAAAAGTTGACGTAAAACGATGATGAATTTCTTTTAAAATAAACAAAGGCATTTCGGAATCTTTTCGAAGTGCCTTGTTTTTTTATCAAGAAGACAGAACTCAGAAGTCAGAATGAACACAGCTAAAACATTTCAGGATTTAGAAGTTTGGAAAAAGGCACATAAAATGGTTCTAAATATTTATAAAACATCAAAACTCTTCCCAAAAGAAGAAGCCTTTGGAATTACTTCTCAAATCAGAAGAGCATCAATTTCAATTCCTGCAAATATTGCTGAAGGATTTAAACGAAAAGGGTTAAATGATAAAGCAAGGTTTTACAATATTGCTCAATCTTCCTTGGAAGAGGTTCGATATTATTTAATCCTCGCCGAAGACCTCCAATACATGAAATCCGATGTCTCATTATCTAATATTGATGAAATTGCACGAATGCTAGATTCCTAAATAAGGAAAATTAAAACTGAATAGTATTCTGAATACTAACTCTTGTATACTGTCTTCTTTTTTATTAAATTATTAACCTAAAAAAATCTAAATAAAATGGAAAAAAAAGTAATGAACCGGAATTTCGTCATTCTGGGCGCAGTGCTCATTCAACTTGCATTAGGAGCAATTTATGCCTGGTCAGAATTTACAAAACCACTTGTTGAAGCAGGATGGTCGAAAGCAGACACCCAATGGATTTTTTCTATCGGATTAGCCTCCTTTGCTATTTTTATGGTCTTGTCAGGAAAAAAACTACCAAGTATTGGTCCTCAAAAACTTGCGATTATAGGAGGTACTCTTCTTGGGCTGGGATATGCTTTAGGTGGACTATTTGGAGGAACAAACTTTTGGCCAATTCTAATATTTATTGGACTATTAGGAGGTGCAGGGATTGGCATTGCTTATGTAGTTCCAATTGCAGTAGGTATGCGATGGTTTCCTGATAAAAAAGGGATGATCACTGGATTAGCAGTAGCTGGCTTTGGTTTTGGTGCCCTTTTGTGGATAAAACTTGCAGGGTCGTGGGGCCATTTAATGGATAGCATGGGCTTATCCAACGTATTTACAATTTACGGATTCGCTTTTGCTGCCATGGTAATCTTAGGTGGTATGTGGATGAAATTCCCTCCTGTAGGATGGTCACCAAAAGGTTACGAAGCAAAGCAAACTGCATCAAACGGAGGTTCTGATAAAATTGAATTTTCAAATAAAGAAATGCTGGGTAAAGTTCAATTTTATTTGATCTTTTTCACTTTTGTTTTCAGTGCAGGTGCTGGTTTAATGTCAATTGGCCTGATGAAATTATATCCGATGGAGGCACTTCAGGCAGCCGGTCTCACCACAGTTGAGGCTAGTGCAATTGCTGGTACTGCAATGGCGATATTCTTTAGCTTAGCTAATGGGCTTGGTCGAATAATATGGGGCTTGATCAGTGATAAACTAGGTCGAAAAAAATCAATCATAATTATGACAGCTATCCAAGGTATTACGGTAATATTATTCACTTTCATGGCTGGAAACGAATACCTACTTTATTTAGGAGCAACTCTGATTGGATTTAATTTCGGCGGTAACTTTGCCCTATTCCCTACTATGACAGCAGATACTTTTGGTGTTAAAAATGTTGGCCAGAATTATCCATTTGTATTCCTGGCTTATGGTGTTGGCGGAATTGCTGGGCCAATTCTTGGAGGTATGATGGGCGATCTTGGTAACTTTGCCTTAGCATTTACAATCACAGGGGTTGCCGTTCTTATTGGAACAGTTCTGACAATTCTTGTAAAAGCACCAAAAAAAGCATAACCTATTACAACCCAATCTTATCAATAATTATTGATAACCCTAACCTAATGTAATGAAAACCCTGATTTGATATCAGGGTTTTTTATTTTAACAAAATTAATTAGAAAGGATATTTTTAACTTAATATTACAAAATTTAGATTTTGCTTAAGAAATATTTAAACATTAGTTTTGTATTTTTGTTAAATATTTAACAACAAATGCCTTATTGATTAAGCTATGAGCATACAAAAATTATACAATATATTCAAACCTAAAAGAATAGCCATTGTCGGTATTTCAGCTGATCCCAGAAGTGTTGGGGGTACAACATTGAGCAATTTGGTGAGTGGTGGTTTTGGTGGTGTCGTTTATCCGGTAAATCCGAAATATGAAGCCGTGATGGGAATCCCATGTTATCCGAATGTTAAGAGTTTGCCAAAAATACCGGATATAGCAGTAATAACAACCGGCTCCAAAATGGTTGCCCAACTTGTTGAAGAATGTGGAGAAGCAGGAATCAACGGTATTATTATCATGACCGCCGGATTTGAAGAGATTGGAGAAAAAGGGAAATTGTTGCAGGAAGAGATCAGAACTATTGTTAGCAAATATCCTGACATGAGGGTGATTGGGCCCAACTGTATGGGTATCATTGTACCCGGGCTAAACATGAATTTAAGTTTTGCACGAAATATGCCCAAAAAAGGTCACGTCGCATTCATTTCACAATCCGGTGCCTTGGGAGCTGCATTACTTGATTGGGCAGATACCGAAAATATTGGATTTTCATACTTCGTTTCAATAGGTAATGCCATGGATTTAAGTTTCGACGAATTAATTGATTTCTTTGGTCAGGATGCAAATACTAAAACCATTGTTCTTTATGTTGAATCAATAAAGAACGTGCGAAAATTTATGACTGCAGCTCGTGCATTTGCAAGGAAAAAGCCCATAATTGTGTATAAAGCCGGAAGATATCCCGAGTCGGCACAAGCAGCGTTTTCTCACACCGGAGCTGCAGCGTCAGAGGATGCTGTTTATGATGCTGTTTTTCGAAGAGCCGGTATGGCAAGGGTTTATAACATTGGCAATATTTTCAATTTCACTGATTTAGTTGGGAGAAAACACATCCCTAAAGGGGCAAATTTAGCCATTGTTACCAATGCAGGCGGCCCGGGGGTAATGGCAACAGACAATTTAATTAGCAAAAGAGGATCCTTAGCTCAATTATCTGACGAAACAATTCAAAAATTAAATGCAATCTTACCCCCCTTCTGGACACATGGGAATCCTGTTGATGTAATTGGAGATGCTGATGCGGCTCGATTTTCTCAAGCTACACATATAGTGCTGGATGACCCCAATGTTGACGCTGTATTGGTAATTCTTACCCCACAGGGGATGACACAACCTACCGAAACTGCCGAACAAATTGTAAAGATTGCCGAACAGCATTCAAAACCGATTATGGCAGCATGGATGGGTGGAAAGAGCATAAAAGAAGGCATCGCCATTTTTAATAAATCGGGTATTGCCACTTTTGAATCGCCTGAACATGCCATCGAAGCATTTATGACTATGGTAAGATATTCTCGCAATTTAAGTGCATTATTCGAAACACCTAAAGATATTCCCGTCCACTTTACTTATGATCGTCAAAAACTACGTGAAGAATTCCATCATCAAATGCTTTCAAAAGGAAATATTTTAACTGAAAGTGATTCAAAGAATTTTCTGGAAACCTATGGAATAAAAACTGCAAGCCCTCTTATTGCTTTAAATGAAAGAGAAGCAATTTCAAATGCAGAAAAAATTGGATATCCAATTGTAATGAAAGTTTTATCTGCCGACATTGAACACAAAGAAAAAGCCGGTGGAGTAATTCTTAATATTGGAAGTGAAAAGGATGTAAAAATTTCGTTTCGCACCATTATGCGCAACATTTCTGATTATAATCCGGAAGCAATAATCGAAGGAGTGACAGTACAAGCCATGGAAAACTCAAAAGGTGGCATTGAAATGATGCTTGGGCTAAAAAAAGATCAAGTTTTTGGAACTGTAATAAAAGTAGGAATGGGTGGCGTTGGTTCTGAATTATACAAAGATATCTCTTTAGGGTTTCCCCCCTTAAATGAACGACTGGCACGCATACACTTAGAAAATCTAATAATTTATCCTTTATTGAAAGGATATAAGGGTTCAAAACCAAAGGATATAGACAAACTAATTGAAACCATGATCAGGCTGTCATACCTAGGTGCCGACTATCCTGAAATTGAAGAATTAACCATCAACCCTTTACTGGTTTCTGAGAATGAAGTGATTGCATTAGATGCACGGGTAGTTATTGATAAAACTTTAATAGGTAAACCAATCCCAAAATATTCTCATCTTGTATTGCATCCTTATCCCGAAAAATATGTGTCTTCTCACAAGTTAAAAGATGGAACTCAAATTATACTGCGGCCAATCAAACCTGAAGATGAACCTTTATGGCTTGAACTTTTAGAAGGTTGTTCGAAAGATACTATTTATTCAAGATTCAGGTATAACTTCCACTATGATTCTCATGAAATCGCAACTCAGTTCTGCTTTATTGATTATGCCAGAGAAATTGCGATTGTTGTTGAAATTATGCATGAAGGGAAACGCCAGCTTATTGGCGTTGGACGTTTAATAGCCGATCCCGATCATCAATCGGCAGAATATGCAGTTTTGATCACCGATAACTGGCAACGCAAGGAATTGGGAGTTATGTTAACCGAATATTGTCTTGAAATTGCCAAAAACTGGGGACTTAAACAGTTTTTAGCACAAACAACAAAAGATAATCAAGCAATGATATCTGTGTTCAGAAAACTGAAATTCAAGATAAAATTTAATGCTGATTCAACAGTTGACGTTTCAAGAGATTTAATATAAAGCACATTTCTAAAACTACCGGACAAAACAAGCCTTGACGCTGATACTATTATGGCACTAACCAGAATATGCTTGAATTAGAAAAAATAAATGAAGCTGCCGAAATAATCCGAAAGGCCAGATATGCAGTTGCATTTACAGGGGCAGGAATTTCAGTAGAAAGCGGAATTCCTCCTTTTAGAGGCGAAAATGGTTTGTGGAACAAACACGATCCAATTTTTGTAGAAATAGAATATTTCCATAAAAAGCCAAAGCAGTCATGGGAGAAGATAAAAAATGTATTCTACGACATGTTTAATGCGGCAGAGCCAAATATGGCTCATATAGTACTTTCAAAAATGGAAAAGAGGGGCTTTTTGGAATCGATTATTACACAAAACATAGACAATCTCCATCAAAAAGCAGGTTCAAAATATGTTTATGAAATACATGGTACCAGCCGAACCCTTTCTTGCATAGAGTGTTCTACCGAATATGAATTGAATTTAATAGATTTGAATTTCCTGCCACCTACCTGTTATATTTGTAAAGGGATTCTTAAACCCGATATTGTTTTCTTCAATGAAAAAATTCCTCCCTTTGCTTTAAAAAAATCTAAAGAAGAAAGCCTTAAAGCAGACGTACTAATCATCATTGGAACCAATGCAGAGGTTTTGCCAGCTGCAGATATTCCTGTTAAAGCAAAAGAAAATGGGGCTACAATTATTGAAATCAACATTCAAGAATCACATTTTACAAACACCATTACCGACATCTTTCTGCAAGGAAAAGCTTCGGAAGTAATGTCGAAAATTGGAGATCATTTGTATTTATAAATTAATTTATATTTTCACGTCAATTTAAAATTTGAAGAATGAACAAATTTACGAAAGCCCTAATTATTATTATTTTCATTTTAATTAATCTGAATTGTATGCACGCACAAACAACACAATCAAATCTCGACCAAGTTGAGCTAATGAAAAAGTTTATCGGAACCTGGAAGGGAGAATTTGGAGACAACTCAATTTTTTTCAGCGAAAATGAAGCTTTTGGAAGTGGAATGATCTCTAAAAGTAAAGTTATTGTTAATGGGGAAATTATCGAATCGGTGGCACAAATTCATGGTTACGACAGTAAAGCCGATAAGTTTATCATTGCTGAACTTAAAACATCATCTGAAGTTATTGAAATTTGCTCTTCTTGGTTTACTTCAGAAAATACCGGAGAGATCATAATTACTAACCCCGATAAGGCTCCTTATCGTTTTAAATTTGAGTTCAAAAACCCCAATCTTATTTTACAAACAGCAATACAAGGTGATAAAGTTGTAAATGAAATTTTACTTAAACGATCAGAAATTGAAAAATAATCGGCGACTGTAAAAGCTTAGAAAACTGCGATAAAAAACTAGAATTACTGTAATCTTAAAAAAAGCGTTTTAATGAGCAAGCTCATCAAAACGCTAAATAACATCAATAAAAACCTTAAAACGTTTCTTTAGGCTTAACTAATTTTTGAGCAAATTACTTTAAAAATATCTTCTACCGAACCTTCACCAACAACCTTGTTGAGTTTGTTTTGCTTTTCGTAATAATCGAGCAAAGGAGCGGTTTGGCTTTTGTAAACATTTAAACGGTTATTGATTGTTTCGGCATTATCATCTTTTCTTCCTTCAATTTCAGCTCTTTTAAGCAAGCGTTTTACAACTTCGTCATCCTCAACTTCAAGTGAAATAACATTGTTAATGCTTACATTCATCTTAACCATTAACTGATCAAGCGCTTTTGCCTGAACAGTCGTTCTTGGAAAACCGTCAAATATAAATCCTTTTGCATTCTTATTATTTTCCATTACGGTATGTAAAATTTCTATGAGCAATTCATCAGGAACTAATTCTCCGGCATTCATGATTGCTTTAGCCTTGATTCCAAGTACGGTTTGATTTTTTACTTCACTACGAAGAATATCGCCTGTTGATACATGTTTTAACATGTATTTTTCAGCTAATTTTATTGACTGAGTTCCTTTACCGGAACCAGGAGGCCCAAAAAGAATTAAATTAAACATATTTAGCTAAATTAGGATTTAAAAAATATTTATGATGGCAACTTTATATTGTTAACCAAAACAAATATAAGCATATCACATACATGGTTATAGCAAATTAATGATTAATTTTGAAGATTAGAATTTTTATAAATAAACAAAACTAACTGAGGTTGATGAACTCCGATTCTATTCAAAATCCATTTAGGTATTCTGAGCTAATACAGAACATCTTAGTACCACAACAAGCTGATTCATTAACCATTATATCAAACAGTATTCTTTCAAATTCTGATAATACAACTTTCATTGGGCAATTTATTACTGAGAATGATATTGTTACTTATATCCCAACAGATTACTCAAAGACCATGTTTCCAGAGTGGATAACATATCTGATTCTAGGAGGGTTTATTCTGATTGCCATGCTTAATTTTTTACATAGAAAAAAACTGGTGCAATTTTTTAATGCAACGTTTTCAAGCAGCCAGGCTAATCTTGTAATAAGAGAAGGAAACCCATTTCGCAAACAAATTACTTTGATTTTAACATTGGTCTACATTATAGCAGTGCCGCTGCTCTTTTATTCGTTTATTGTATTTTATGTTGGGTCAGATGATCAGAATGATAACGGAATTATTTTTTATTTAGGATTAGTACTCCTATTTTTAGGTTTGTTCCTATACAAGGTAATATTTATACAGGTTACAGCCAATATATTTCAAACCGAAAAGGCTTCCTATGAGTTATTGGTTAACATCCTAATATTCAATTTGATAATTGGAATCATGATTTTGCCCATCATTGCCTTATATATTTATACCCAACTAGATATATTATTATACATCTCCCTTGGCATCTATTTTATTGGACTATTATTACGACAATTCCGACAGTTGATGGTTGGATTGTCGAGATCAATTTTTTCGGTTCTGCATTTATTTTTATATCTTTGCACGCTGGAATTAATACCTGTGGTAATTATCAGTAAAATAATACTGAATTATTACAAGTGATAAGGACAATAAAACCAAAACTAAAACGCTGGAAAATTGAAAATTAAGAATATTCTTGTTTCTCAACCCAAGCCACTTGATCTTGAGAAATCGCCTTATGGAGATTTAGCATTGAAATATAAGCTCAATATTGAATTTTATAAATTTATCAAAATTGAAGGAATACCTGCCAAGGATTTCCGTAAAGATAGAGTTAACATCGCAGATCATACGGCTGTTATTTTCACAAGTCGTAGTGCTGTTGATAATTTTTTCAGAATTGCAAAAGAGTTAAGAATTGAAGTTTCTGATACCATGAAATATTTCTGTATTTCAGAATCAACAGCCTTTTATCTTCAGAAATATGTTCAATACCGGAAACGTAAAATTTTTCATGGCAAGCAAAATTTTGCTGATTTAATAGATATTATTCGTAAACATAAAGGTGAAAAATTCCTTCTTCCCTGTTCAGATATCCACAAAGTCAGCATGTCGGAATTACTTGATAGCAATGAGATAGATTACACAAAAGCAGTTATTTACAAAACAGTTGCCAGTAATCTCTCAAAACTAGAGATTGAAAGATATGATATGTTGGTATTCTTCAGTCCGTCTGGAATAGCTTCACTTTTCAAAAACTTTCCCAATTACCAGCAGAATGGAGTAATCATTGCTGCTTTTGGTCCAACTACCTCAAGCGCAATTATAAATGCAGGCTTAAGACTTGATCTTTCTGCACCAACAAAAGCATCTCCTTCTATGACTATGGCCATTGAGGAATACATTCTTAATGAGAGCAAAAAGAAAAAGTAAGGGTTTACTTTAAATTTGTAACTTCGATTTTTTTACGAATTGTATCTTTTTGAGACCGTAATAAATGCAAACCTTTAGGAAGAATGAGCGATTGTGTCATAAAAAATCCATTGATGAATTATTCTTAAATGGCCAATCTTTTTTTGTTTACCCGTTTAAAATTATTTGGATAAGTATAAAGGAAGATGTGGAATATCCTGCAAGAATAATTATGAGTGTTCCCAAACGTAATTTCAAAAAAGCAGTTCACCGGAACCAAATCAGACGACTCTTACGAGAGGTTTACAGAAAAAACAAATCTGTTCTGTATCAATATTTAACCGAACGGAAATTGCAAATTAATCTTGCACTGATTTACAATGCAAAAGTTAAACTTAGTTATCAGGAGTTAGATGGAAAAATAATACAAGTACTTGATCGTTTAATAAAAGCAAATGAAAAAACTATTAGCTAATATTTTTATTTTATTGATTAAGTTCTATCAGGGGGCTATTTCACCTTACTTAGCTCCATCATGCAGATATACGCCTAGCTGCTCGGAATATGGAGTGCAGGCAATTAAAAAACACGGCCCCTTTAAAGGTGGCTGGCTAACTATAAAACGATTTTCGTCATGTCACCCTTGGGGAGGTCATGGCTACGATCCGGTACCTTAATAAATAACAAATTATGGCCACAAAATTTCTAAAAAAATACTATACGCTTTTTACAGCAGTTTTGCTTATCTCATTTAGCTTACACCTAAATGCCCAAAACCAAAATAATTTTAAAATAGCGAAGAGCTTGGATATTTATTCCAACCTGATTAAAGAGCTAAACATCAATTATGTTGATGAAATATTTCCTGAAAAACTAATGAAGGCAGGAATTGATGCCATGCTTCAGGAACTTGACCCATATACGGTTTTCATCCCTGAATCAGAAATAGAAGAATACGAAATTATCACAACCGGAACCTATGGCGGCATTGGTGTATTGATCCATCAACAAGATGGAAAAACAATCATTTCAGAAATTTACAAAGGATTCCCGGCACAAATTTCAGGTTTGTATGTTGGTGATCAGGTTATAAAAATTGATGATATAAGTATTAAGGACAAGACTTCCGCAGAAGTTAGTAAAATGATAAAAGGGCCGGCCAAAACCTCTACCAAAATTACAGTAAAAAGATATGGAATAGAAGAATTAATGGATTTTACATTTAACCGTGAAATCGTTAAAATTGAAAATGTTCCATATTATGGGTTACTTGACAACAATATTGGATACATAAAACTGGTTGGATTTTCGCATAATGCCACCAGGGAAGTAAAAAATGCATTATTGGACCTGAAAAGTAAAACCAAGCTGAAAGGATTGGTTCTTGATCTTCGGGGAAATGGCGGTGGATTGATGAATGAAGCTATTGATATTGTAAATTTATTTGTCGACCAGAATAAGGAAGTACTCATTACCAAAGGAAAAATTCAAGAATCAAATATGACTTATAAAACGCGGTTTTCGACTACTGATAAGAATATTCCGCTTGCCGTATTGATTGATAACGGATCTGCTTCATCTTCGGAAATAGTGGCCGGTGCTTTGCAAGATATTGATCGGGCTGTCATTGTCGGGCAAAGATCGTATGGCAAAGGATTGGTTCAAAATATAATTCCTTTAAGCTATAATACACAGGTAAAAGTTACCATTGCTAAATATTATATCCCAAGCGGCAGATGTATTCAGAACATTGATTATTCATTAAAAAACGAGAATGATGAATTTACTAAAATCCCCGATTCATTAATCTCAGAATATAAAACCCAATCAGGCAGAAAAGTTTATGATGGCGGCGGAATTGATCCTGATATCAAAGTTGCGCAAAGTACTTTTAGCCAGCTTACTGCCAATCTTTATGGGCGCTTTTTGATTTTTGATTACGCTACAAAATTCAAAAGTGAGCATCCTTCCATAGCCAAGGCTAAAGATTTCAAGATAAGCGATGAAATCTATCAGGATTTTTTGGCCTATTTAAAACTAGCGAAATTCAATTACCAAACTCAGTACGAGCGAACCCTTGAAGTATTAAAAAAACAAGCAGAAAGAGAAAATTCATTTGAGGAAGTAAAAAATGAATTTACAGCACTTGAAGCTGCTATTAAAGAGAATAAGTCGGCGGAATACACCAAGTATCAGGACGAGATTAAAAAAGTTTTGAAAATGGAAATCGTTTCAAGATACTACTATATGGCAGGAGAAGTTGAGACATCTCTTGATAGTGATATGGATTTAGATAAAGCGATGGAAGTTTTGATGAACCAAAACCAATATCAAGTACTTTTATTACCCGAACCAAACAAAATACTTGGGAAAAAATAATTTATTGAATGAATGTTCATTAAACACATCACAAGTACAACTTTATATTTCATTTGCTTGATTCTACTGGCAATAAGCTTGCCTTTGTCGAATTATACAATGTCCCTATTCCAATTCGTACTGCTTTTTATATGGTTATTCTCAGGATTCGGCAAGCAAGCCGGTTCAAGTGAAATACCAAAATCGTTTTTTAAGAGATTGCATTTGGGGTGGTCATCGTTCCAAAAGAATCTTTATTTAAAAATTCAGAAATTCTGGCGTAACAAAACTGCACTTATCCTGATTTCAATGTATCTCATTTTTCTAACGGGCTTTTTACGAGGCGGAAGTCTTGAATATGTATTGACAGATTTAAGAGGGATATTACCACTATTAATCCTCCCCTTAATCATAGCTAGCATGCCTTCACTTAGCAAAAAGCAATTACATGTTTTGTTGCTTTTCTATGTTGCCGCCGTTTTAGCCGGAACTATTTTCAGTGCAATTGAATTATTTGGAAGAAACTTTACCGAAATCCGGAATATTTCTATTTTTATTTCCCCAGTACGATTCGGACTAATGATCTGTTTTGCGATCGTTATCCTAATAGGATTTATTTTCGTAGAAAGATTTCAAAAACGCTTGGTTAAAATCCTGTTTGCAATTATTATTTTATGGCTGCTTTTTATCTTGATCAAATTAGAGTCGGGAATAGGAATCTTAATCTTGAGCATCCTCACCGTTGTATTTTTAATAAAAATACTCCTTAAATCAGGGTCAATTGTCCTGAAAATCGTTTTTTCATCCATACTTATTTCGTTTTTCGTCGCCACTTGGCTTTTTATTAATAATGAATTGAACCATTTTTACACAACTCCTAAAATTGAACTCCGTCAGCTCAAAAAAACAACAAGCCATGGAAATGCTTACCTGCACGACACAATCAATTATGGTATTGAAGATGGCAAATATATTGGTTTGCATTTGTGCGAAGAGGAACTTAAGGAAGCCTGGAATGTTCGCAGCACTTATGATTTTGACGGCCCTGATGAAAAAAGACAAGCTCTTCGTTCAACGCTTATCCGTTTTTTAACTTCCAAAGGGCTTTATAAAGATAAGGAGGGAGTTCAGCAACTTACAAATGAGGAAATTGGTTTTATTGAAGGCGGAATCGCCAACGCGAACCACATTTACAATCCCGGGATTAAAAGTCGAATCTCGAAAATAATATTTGGTTATGAAGTTTATCAAAAAACAGCTAATCCAAACGGAAATTCTTTAGCTCAACGAATCGAATTTTGGACCGTGTCGATTAACATTATTAAGGAAAATTTTTGGTGGGGAGCAGGTACAGGAAACATCCCTCAAGAATTTGAGACGCAGTACAATGAAATGAACTCAAAACTATTTCCGAAAAACCGCATGGAATCGCACAACCAATATTTATTGATAATGATATCAGTTGGTATATTTGGATTCATTTGGTTCATGTTTGCACTCATTTATCCCGGCATAAAAATCAAGGCTTTTTCTAATTATCGATATTTTGCTTTCATGTTGATTATACTAATTTCGATGCTTACTGATGATACCTTGGAAACACAAGCCGGGGTCACGTTTTTTGCGTTTTTTAACTCAATATTTCTTCTAAACCCGGAAGATGAAAGCAAAAAAGCAGATTAATACTGAAAATCGTATCTTAGCTAATGAAAAATTCGAATAATGCAAAAAGTAATCCTAAGTATAAACTACCTCGAATATGATCTGATCAGTGATCTGGATCAGAAAGATCGTGAATTAGTAACTGAAGCTGAGAAAGTTGTTTCTGCAGCTTATGCTCCATATTCAAAATATTATGTTGGAGCAGCCTTACGTTTAGAAAATGGTCAAATAATTACTGGCAACAATCAGGAAAATGTTGCATATCCATCAGGCATTTGTGCCGAGCGGGTAGCTATTTTTTATGCATCTTCACAATACCCTGATCAGAAAATTGAATCGATTGCAATCACTGCTAAAGCTGGTGACTTTGTCATCAAAAATCCTGTTGCTCCTTGTGGAGCTTGCCGACAAGTATTGGCCGAATATCAAACTAAACAAAAAAGCCCAATTAAAATTATTTTAAAAGGTGAAACCGGAAAAATCCAGGTTATTTCTAGTATCGACGATATTTTACCCTTCATGTTTCATGCTGAAGAACTAAAGAAGTAAAGCTAAAACCTAAAATCATGCAACTAATTTCAACCAAAATCTGCAAAACCAGCGATATCGGAATCAACGATAACTTGTTTGGAGGGATGATGCTTCAGTGGATTGATGAAGCAGCGGGAGCAATGGCGGCTTCTACTTGTTGCACTCCAAATATGATTACCCTGAAAATGGACGAAGTGGTTTTTAAAAAACCGGTTAAAGTTAACCAGCATATCCGCATTTACGGCAAAGTTAACCATATCGGACGAACTTCAATTTCACTCACAATGGAAGCACGAAGATTTGACTTTGAAGAACACGAAGAATCGGTTGTTTGTTCCACAAAAATGCTATTTGTTAAAATTGATAAAAATGGGAAAGCCTCCCCTATTAATCCTGATATTTGTGAAAAACTCAGACAAAAACTTAAATAATACTAAGATGAACAAAAAAACCCTGCTTCTGCTACCTCTTGTATTTATTCTTTTTTCAATGAAATCGGATAAACCGGCTTATAAACTGTTTCAAGCAAATGGTAAAGAGGTTAATTATAAGAAACTCCTGACTACAGCCAAAGATGCCGATATTGTTTTTTTCGGGGAATTCCACAACAACCCTATATGCCATTGGCTAGAGCTAGAACTTACTAAGGACATTTACAATTTTAAAAAAAACCGGTTGGTATTGGGCGCAGAGATGTTAGAAGCAGATGATCAGGATGTTTTGGATGAATACCTGAATGAAGAAGTCGATGCCGAAACTTTTGAGCAGGAAGCCGAATTATGGAAGAATTATAAAACCGATTATAAACCCCTTGTTGAATTTGCAAGAACAAATCATTTAAGGTTTATTGCCACAAATATCCCCAGAAAGTATGCCTCACTGGTTAATAAAAAAGGTTTTGAAAGTTTGGACACCTTATCGTGGGAAGAGAAATCGTTTATTGCTCCATTGCCCATAAAATATGATCCTGAATTAAAAGGATATAAAAGCATGACTGAAATGATGAAAGATATGCCACATGTTACATCCAATATTGCTAAAGCACAGGCTATAAAGGATGCAACCATGGCATATTTCATTTTAAAAAATTGGACAAAAGGAAAAACTTTCATCCATTACAACGGCTCCTATCATTCAAATAATTACGAAGGAATTATTTGGTATTTGCAACAATCAAACCCTGACCTCAGAATTATTACTATTGCAACAGCCGAGCAAAAATCTGTAAAACCTTTGGCAAAAGAAAATAAAAACCTGGCGAATTTCATTCTGGTCATACCAGAATCAATGACCAAAACTTATTAAGACAATTGATGGTTTATGTCTTAGGGATGGTTAGCTCTTAATTTATACTAACATTCTTCTACTTTATGTTACCAATGATTTTATTCTTCGGCTATGAAAAAGTGATAAATGCGTTTGCCAAAAAATTCCATACTGTAACCACTGCTATTGCAAATACCTTTGCCAGATAAAAATTTAATTTGTACTTACTGACAAGCAGCCAAAGAATCAGGGTATTAATCCCAAGTCCGATGAGTGAGATTACGATAAATTCAGAATATTCAAAAGCAATGTTAGGATTCGTACTTTTAAATGTCCAGATGCGATTCAGGAAATAATTAGATGATGCCGCCATCATAAAACCAATAGCATTTGCCAGATATTTCTGAACTTTGAAAACTTCCTTAAACAAATAGGTAACCCCAAAATCAATCAGCAATCCGGAAAAACCAACCAGCCCAAATTTCAGAAACTTAAAATAGAAGGTTTTGGATAAAAAATCTGACATCATTGATATCTATAGCTGTACTAATAAAACGATATTTTTGCCATCTCGAACGATGTCAACAGAAATTATCTGACCTGCCTCAAGTTTTTTTAATCTATTCATATAATCATAGATGTTTTTAATTGGCATACCATCAATGGCAACAATTCTGTCGTTCTTCAACAAGCCTGCTTTTGCGGCCGGACGATCAGGAGTTACAGCACCAACGCCCAGTCCATTTTCCTCAGTTGAAGTAAAGTCAGGCATGATACCTAAAGTAACTTTTAGTTGTCGGCCATATCTTGCCTGCTTTTTAGGACCGGCAATTTGGAAGCTTAAGTTTTCATTACGATTGGCAACATCCATAATAACATCAAAAGCAAAATCTGCTATAAGTTTTTCACCCTCAAAATTGATCAATTCAGTATCATCATTTGGGGTATGATAATCGGGATGCGCTCCTGTTGTAAAGAAAAAAACCGGGATATTTTCGCCATAAAAGGCAGCATGATCTGAAGGGCCGTAGCCTTCCGGAGAATAAGCCAATTCAAGATTAAAATTCTTTTTGTGTTGATCCAATATACTTTCTGCTTCTACCGAAGTCCCGGTTCCATTGATAAGCATTTTATTTGATTCTTTGTCAAGTCGGCCAATCATATCGAAGTTGAACATGGCTTTGATTGATTTCAAATCGACTAAACTATTTTTGATAAAATAGGTTGATCCAAGCAGGCCCATTTCTTCAGCATCAAATGCAATAATGATTACACTCCTTTTTAATTTGTGTTTTATTGATGCCAACTTCTCTCCCAATTCAATGATTCCCGCTACACCGGATGCATTGTCATCAGCACCATTATGAACCGCATGAATATCGGATTCGCGTGAGCCTGAACCTTGTCCTCCCATTCCAAGATGATCATAATGAGCTCCTATAACGATATATTCGTTCTTGAGAATTGGATCGCTACCTTCGATCATGGCCACAACATTTTGTGTTTTTACTCTCTGCTGAACAATTTCAGTTGTTGCCGAAACACTGATGTTCAAAGGGAAAGACTTTCTCTGCATTAAACTGTCGATGGTCAACTCAAGTTCTTCAACCGAGGTATTTTCAGTTTTAAAAAGCCGATCGGCTACCTCGCGTTTAATATTGATAACAGGCAAACCGGCATCCGAAGATGTTTTATCAAAATACAGCGTAACCAGTTTATCTTCTGCATCAAATTTTTTACCTGATACAAATAAAACCCCAACAGCTCCCTTATCACGGGCAGTTAAAACCTTTTCCCGATCATCGGCAAAAAGCAGGAATTTACTGTCCTCTTTTGAATTTTCCGGATCTCCTCTTAGTATCAAAGCCCATTTACCTTCAACATCGATGTTTGCATAATCATTCCATTTTAGGCTATCAGTATCTATTTCCAATCCATAACCTGCAAACACAATCTCTGCACTCAAGCTGGTACTTGCACTAAAAGAATATGGAGAGAAGTCCTGATCAACTTTACCTTCAAAATTCGGAAAACTAAAGCTGTTTTTTGCACCTAATTTTACATCAGTAACCACTTCAAAATATTGGAAACCATTATCGCCTAATAATTTAGCAAATGGTTTAATTTGATCACGAATATATTTGGCAGCCAGCAAACCTCCGGGAGAACCTGATAACCGACCTGCCAATTCATCAGATGAAAGATAGGTGATATGTTGATTAAGCTCAGAGATATTAATTTCTGATTTAGCTAATTTCTGGGCATTAAGATTGATATGAAAAGCCAAAACCAAGGCAGTAAGAAGTAGGATATATTTTTTCATCAGTATATGTATTAGTTGTGCAAAAATAGTCATTAATAATTATTTGCTTAAATTACGATATGTGTGTCACTTAATTAAAATTACTTGTATCAATTTATCTTTACGGGCGAATAAATTTTAGTTTTACCTATCGAGGCTTATCTCTTGTTCCCATTGGTATCACCATTGATCTATGTTCCAGTTTTTTATTACTAAATAGTTTGCGGTAGGTAATGTGCCTTTTTGCAAATTTACCACCAACAGAAGAGTGTAATGCTTCCATTTTGGGATTAAAGTCGCCTACCCACGACAATTCAACTTCTTTATAATGTGGTTTTCTTTTCATTACCTTATCCATGTGCCAAAAAATTCCGGATTCAATACCCGATTTTTGGTATTCAGGAACCACACCCATTATCGTAATTCTGGTTCTTTTAATTGCTTTTGTTTTAAGAAGCCATAAAAATCGTAATTTATTGATTATATGCATCTTCCCTTTCATCGGTTTTAATATCTGGTTGGCATCAGGGAACATCACAAAAAATGCAATAGGTTTGTCATTAGCGTATACAAACCAAATAAACTCTTCGTCAATAAGGGCCTTTGCCTCTCTGAAAGATGCCCATAAATCCTCTTTGTTGATCGGTGTAAAGTTTTCGTGATATTGCCATGCACTATCATAAACTTCCTTTAAGTCGCTAAGATATTTATCCACCTTTTTTATTTCAAAATGCTGAAATTTATAGGCTGGTTTTTGTCGAACCCAGTCAGCAATTTTCCAGAACCTTTCCGGAAATGGCACTGTCATATCGAGATGATTGGTAACCTGCTCAAAATAGGATTCAAAACCGTAATCTTCAAAAAACTTTCGATAATAGGGTGGATGATAATTCATCCCAAAACTCTGAGGCATGAAACCTTCAACCAATAAACCCCAAAAATTATCATTCTCACCAAAGTTTATCGGGCCATCAACAGCTTCCATCCCCTTCTTTTTAAGCCATTCCACACATTTGTCAAACAAGATAAAAGCAGCCTTTTCATCATCAATACATTCGAAGAAACCCATTCCACCAGTAGGTTGCTCAAATTTGTAAGCCTTTTTTTCGTTCACAAAGGCAGCAACTCTTCCAATCAGTTTATCATTGTCGTCGACCAATAACCAGCGAATGGCATCACCATGCTTATAAAAAACATTCTTATTCGGATCAAATACACCATTAATCATATTATCTAACGGACATACCCAATTCGGATCATTTTTATAAATGATATGAGCAACCTTAATGAACTGCTTTGCATGTGACTTTGTAGTAACCTCTATTAGTTTCATATGTGAATTTATTTTCAATAATTTACAAATAGTTTATCAATCTTGCTTACATAAAGAGTTTTATCTTTTCCCGAAACCTCATCAAATGAAGTTCGAAGGGAATATTTAATTCAGGCGTAAAAATATTAAATAAAATCGGAAAAACTAAACCCTGCTTGCACATCCGTTATTCTCATGAATATTCTAATTATATTTGCAATAAATAAGCCGTCCACAGCGTGAAAAAAATTTATGTCCTTATACTAAAATCATATATCGGGCCTTTGGTCATGACTTTTTTTATTACATTATTCATCATTGTAATGCAATTTCTTTGGAGATATGTTGATGATCTGGTAGGCAAAGGACTTGAATGGTATTTAATTGCTGAATTATTATTTTATGCTTCTGCCACTTTTGTTCCACTTGCATTACCGCTTGCCATTTTACTGGCTTCATTAATGACCTTTGGTAATATGGGCGAGCATTATGAATTGGTATCAATGAAAGCTGCCGGGATCTCGCTGCAAAAAGCTATGAAACCTTTGGTAATTTTATCAATACTGATCAGCTTACTCGCTTTTTACTTCTCAAATAATATATTGCCTATTGCCAATTTGAAATTTCATTCACTCTATTATGATATTCGTGAAAAAAAGTTGGCTTTTAATATTAAAGAAGGCATTTTTTATAATGACCTGGACAATTATGTAATCCGTATTGGTAAAAAGGAAAATGATGATATCCACATCAGAGATGTAATGATTTATAATCATTCCGATCAGCTTGGAAACATTCAGGTAACCATTGCTAAAACAGGAAAAATGGAAACCACACCCGATGGAAGATATATGATTTTCACACTATATGACGGATATAATTATAAGGAAAAGATAGATGAACAAGGCCATCGTAACACTCGACCTTTTGAACGCTCATCATTTGATGAAGAAAATATAAAATTTGACCTTGGCAATTTTCAGATGAATCATTTGGATGAAGATCTCTTCAGAAAGCATTATATGATGCTGGACATAAAGCAACTTAATTTTTCCATCGACTCACTATCTCTTATTAAGAATGCCAGGACAGAAGAATTTGCCATTGGACGAAAAAACAACTTTCGATTCTATAACAAAATTGATTCGGGTGCATTTGCCTTAAACGAACCCAACTCAATTAACACAGGGCTTGACTTATCAACCATGAGCCCCGACACTAAACGTGATTTACTCGAAAGATCTTTGAATAGTACTTTAGGTATCACCAACACTATAAATTACGAAGTGGATGAATTGAAACGGCAACAAGAATACATAACCAGATTCATTATCACCATTTATGAAAAGTTCACCCTGTCATTTGCGTGCCTGATTCTGTTTTTCATTGGCGCACCTTTAGGCGCAATCATCAGAAAAGGTGGACTTGGGCTTCCTGTGGTTGTTTCTGTCATTTTCTTTATCATCTTGCACATATCAACTATTATGAGTAAAAAATATATACTTGCAGGTGTTCTTTCTCCTGAAGTTGGAATGTGGATTGCCTCGGCGGTATTACTTCCGATCGGAATTTTTCTAACATATAAAGCTACTGCCGATGCTCCATTACTTGATGCGGATGCCTGGCGAAAAGTAATTAGATCGGGAATAAATTTTTTCAGTAAAGCAGATAAAACATCAGCTTAAAATATGAAGATTTTATTTTTATGCAATAAATTACCTTATCCACCGGATGAGGGCGGATCGATGGCAATGAACATGATGATAGAAGGCATTATGCAAGCCGGGCATCAGGTTAAGGTTTTAGCCGTCAGTAGTAATAAATATCTTTTCAACCCTTCAGCAATTCCCGAAAATTTTCTAACAAAAACCCGTTTAGAAACCGTGTTTATCGACCTCTCGCCCAGATTTTTACCTGCACTTTACTGTTTTTTTACACGCAAATCTTATCATGTTCATCGTTTTATTTCAAAAGACTTCGAACAAAAATTATTGCAGATTTTGCAAGATCAGAAATTTGATATTATCCAGGTTGAAACTATTTTTCTGACTCCCTATTTAAAAACCATTGCAAAATATTCGAAGGCAAAAGTATTTCTTCGTGCCCATAATATTGAACACCTTATCTGGAAAAGATTAGCCGAGTACACTAAAAATCCTTTTCGTAAAATCTATCTTGATCATTTATCTGTTCAACTGAAAAACTACGAAATCGATCATCTGGATAAGTACGATGGAATTGTTTGCATATCGAATGTTGATGCAGAATATTACATGAATTTGACCCAAGAACCCGTCATAACTGCATCTTTTGGAATTAATGCCGAGGAGTATCCAATAAGCCAAGTAAAGGAAGAAGAGCCTTCTTTATTTTTTATTGGGGCAATGAACTGGATGCCGAATGCAGAAGGATTAAAATGGTTTCTTTCTGATGTTTGGCCTGCTGTCCGCAAGGTCTTTCCGGAACTAAGGTTTTACATTGCTTGTAAAGTAATTCCTGCATGGTTGATGGCTTTTGAATCAAGCAATGTTAAGTTGCTTGGAGAAGTTGAAAATGCAAAAAATTTTATTTCTTCCAGATCAATCATGATTGTACCTTTGCATTCGGGGAGCGGAATCCGAATTAAAATTATTGAAGGAATGGCATTGGGAAAAGCAGTAATCTCAACCTCCATTGGGGCCGAAGGCATTGATTATGAAAACGGAAAAAATATTTTAATTGCCGACACTAAAGATGAATTTGTGAACCAAATCAGAAAATGTCTTGCCGATGATAATTTCCTTGTTCAGCTTGGAATTGAAGCACGTAAAACAATCACTACAAATCATAATGCAAATACGATCATCAAAGATCTTTTATCATTTTATCAAAAATATTTAAACATTTGAGTAGTCATGAGCGACGATAAAAAAGTAATATTCTCAATGGTAGGTGTAAGTAAAACTTACCCACCTGCTAAAACAGTACTTAAAAACATTTACCTCTCATTTTTCTATGGCGCAAAAATTGGGATCATCGGTTTAAATGGTTCGGGTAAATCAAGTTTACTGAAAATTATAGCCGGGGTAGATAAAGCTATTCAGGGAGAAGTCGTGTTTTCTCCAGGCTACAAAGTTGGATATCTGGAACAGGAACCACAGTTGGATAATTCAAAAACCGTAAAAGAAATTGTGCAGGAAGGCGTTCAGGAAATCGTTGATATTTTAAAAAAATACGAAGAAATCAACGCTCGATTTGCTGAGCCCATGAGTGATGACGAAATGAACAAGCTTATTGACGAGCAGGGTAGAATTACAGAACTCATCGACCAGAAAGACGCATGGGAACTGGATAATAAACTTGAGCGGGCCATGGATGCATTACGCTGTCCGGATGGAGATTTGAACGTAAAAAATCTTTCGGGAGGAGAGCGCAGAAGAGTTGCACTTTGTCGTTTATTACTTTCCGAGCCCGAAATTTTACTTCTCGATGAACCTACCAACCATCTTGATGCCGAATCGGTTGAATGGCTCGAAAACCATTTAAAAAATTATGCCGGAACGGTTATCGCAGTGACCCACGATCGATACTTTTTAGACAATGTTGCGGGATGGATCTTAGAACTCGACCGTGGCGAAGGCATCCCTTGGAAGGGGAACTATTCATCCTGGCTCGATCAGAAAAGCAAACGATTGGCAATGGAGGAAAAAACGGAAAGCAAAAGACGTAAAACCCTTGAGCGCGAATTGGAATGGGTACGAATGGCTCCAAAGGCAAGGCATGCAAAATCAAAGGCTCGTTTGGCATCTTACGAAAAATTATTAAGTCAGGATAGCGGACAAAAAGAAGAGAAACTTGAATTGTACATCCCAAATGGTCCAAGGCTTGGGAATTCGGTTATTGAAGCCAATCAGATTTCAAAATCATACGGTGATAAAATTCTGTTCGAAAATCTGGATTTCAGCCTGCCTCCTGCCGGAATTGTAGGAATTATTGGTCCGAACGGTGCTGGAAAAACGACTTTATTCCGTCTGATCATGGGGCTTGAAACACCGGATAGTGGAAGTTTTAAAGTTGGCGAAACCGTAAAACTTAGCTATGTGGATCAGGCTCATACATCTATTGACCCTCAAAAAACGGTATGGGAAGTCATTTCGGAAGAAAACGAAATCATTAAATTGGGCGATCATTCCATGAACTCCAGAGCCTATGTTGCCCGTTTCAACTTTAGTGGAGCCGATCAGGGCAAAAAAGCAGGGGTCCTTTCTGGTGGTGAACGTAACCGTTTGCATTTGGCCTTAACCCTGAAACAGGAAGCCAACGTGTTGTTGCTCGATGAGCCTTCAAATGATATCGACGTAAACACACTTAGGGCACTCGAAGAAGGGCTCGAAAATTTTGCAGGATGTGCGGTGATTATCTCACACGATCGCTGGTTTTTAGATCGGGTTGCCACTCATATACTTGCTTTTGAAGGAAATTCGCAGGTTTACTTTTTTGAAGGCGGTTATTCCGATTATGAAGAGAACAAGAAAAAAAGATTGGGTGATACAGCTCCAAAACGAATCCGGTACAAGAAATTAAAGATCGACTAATGGCCGATATTTTTAAAGCATATTACCATTCTCCAATCGGACTGATTGAATTATCTTCTGATCATGATCACATCACTGGGCTTTACTTCGTTGAAGAAGAAAAATATTCAACGGAAATTCCTGAAATCCTGACTAAAGCCTTAAAGCAGTTGGATGAATATTTTTTAGGGAAGAGAATCAATTTTGAGCTGGCCCTTCTTCCGGAAGGAACTGAATTTCAGAAAAAAGTATGGGATCAACTCTTGAAAATCCCTTTCGGGATCACAAAAACATATCTGGATGTTGCCAATGCTTTGGGCGACCGAAATGCTTTACGGGCAGTTGGCAATGCCAATGGGAAAAATAAAATTTCAATCATCATCCCTTGTCACAGGGTAATTGGCGCAAACGGCAGCCTTACAGGTTTCGGAGGTGGAATTTGGCGAAAAAAATGGTTGTTGGAACATGAGCAAAAATATGTTCAGGGTTCGTTATTTTAAGTACTTATAGTGAACTAAAGTTTGGCCTGCCTGCCGCAGGCAGGAGTGACTATAGTTTTAAGAAAAATATATAACAA
>JAHIVC010000071.1 GCA_018816945.1 Bacteroidota bacterium
AAAAATAGTATCAGGCTTCTCTCGTATTATCACTCATTTCAAATAAATCGTATACTACAACTTTTTTATTCATTAGCTTTAACGGCTATTGAAACCATTTATCTATTTAATCGTATGATACCATTATTATAAGATACTGCAAAGTTATATTAATTGGAGGTTCTTAATTATTTTGTTACTAATACGACTAAAACTATATACATCTTGAAAATTCCCCAAGTTAAATATACATTCATAATCTTTCTGATATTTATTTTTACAGAAGTAAGATCGCAAGATCCTAATTATTCGCAATTTACTCATAACCCAATCTATTATAATCCTGCCTATACAGGTATCTCAAGTGGGATGACAATGCGTTTTAATTATCGTAAACAATGGGCAAATTTGCCCGGAGATTTTAGAACCTATAATTTTAATATTGATCTGGCAGCCAGAACTGCTTCAGGTTCGGGTGGTTTAGGCCTGATGGTTGATAAACATACTGCCGGATCAGGATATTATGAAAGAACAAGAATTGGAATTCCTCTTTCTGTAAGGGTTCCCCTTTATGAGAATTTTCTTGTGCAAATGGGTGTAATGACTTCTTTTGTTCAAAAAAGCCTTAATTGGGATAATTTAATTTTTGTTGATCAACTTGATCCCCGTTTTGGAAATGTCAATCCTTCAGATTTTGTTTCTCCTTTAAAAAATAAAGTTACATATCCTGATTTTGATATTGGGTTGGCTTTTCGATTGGTCGAATCAACCTGGAGTGGTAAACAAATGATAGCTACGGCAGGGGTCGCTGTTCATCATGTTTTTACTCCTAACGAATCTTTCTATGATTTTGAATCGCCTTTAGCAAGAAAATTAGTAATAACCGGTGACTTTATAATACAAAATGAAGACTATGAGAGAGTAATCACAAGCTATAATCGGGGAGATAAAGGCGGTTTTAAATTTAATCCCGGGTTCATCTTCCAAAAACAGTCGGAATTTAAATCTTTTACTTTGGGAATGAATGTGTACAAGTCAAATATTTATGCAGGGTTCTGGTATCGAAATGAAACCTTTGATTTATTAAAATCGAATGCATTGATTCTGATGCTTGGAATTAATGCAAAGATAAATGAAGAAAGTCGTTTGAAGATTCTTTATAGTTATGATGTGCTGTTAAATGAAAGCCTTTACCGTGCAGCAGGAGGAACACATGAGTTAACCCTGATTTTTACTTTAGATTCTTTTAGTGCACTTACAGGTGGTGGCCGTGGTGGCTCTTTTGGACGAAATATGATGGGGTCCAGATCCAATCGTTATAGTGCAATGGAATGTTCTCCATTCTAATACAATAATTTATTTTTTAAAAGCAGATTGGAAATATTTCAAACTTGACAATATAAGTGCCAATCCAATTCCAATATAAACGATCGATAAATAATTTTTTGGAATTGGTGAGAGTCTAAGTGTAATTCCAAATCCAATCATTATTAAAACTAAAAAATAGCTTTTCCATGCCATGAATGAAAAGATACATGGTTTGTCAGGTAAGATACTGATTCTGAATATGTTTTTTTGTGCAACCTTACTGAAACCGAATCGGTAAATAGTTATCGCCAAAAGTATTCCGGTACCAATAAATAAAAAATGGATAATTTGAAATTCGCGATTTAACCAGGAATAAGCATAAGTGTTCAGAAATATTCCAACCCCAAGCCACATGGTTCCCGAAATTAACATTAGCAAAAATTTAGGTGCTGCAGGTTTTAACCTCTGTTTGATCGGTTTTCTTTTTATTGATTCCACAATATTTTTTTAATTTTTTGCTATTTGAGTTGCCAGATCTTTGCCTTGTTTGACACGATCAGCGATACCGACACCATTACCAATACTTCCGGCTAAATATAAACCCTTATATTCTTTCTCTATGCTATTAATGGCATTAATTCTTTCTTCAGAGTCTGCTCCATATTGAGCTATTGCATACTGATAATGAGTTGTTTTGAATAAATCAGGCTCAAATTTCGAAACACCCATCATGAGCTTAAATTCATTTGCCATTAGTTCTTTTAATTCATCTTCATTTAATTCAGCCAGTTCTTCTCTTCGAATCCCTCCAACAAAAACTGTCAATAAAGCACCCTCTATTGGCGCTCTGTTTTTAAATAAAGTTGACATGTAAAGAACGCCAAGGATGTTTCGCTGTTCCCGATAAGGGACCAAACCACCAAATGCATCCAGTTTAACACCTTCCCATTTATTAAATCCAATGGTGACTTCGGTTACTTTGGCATATTTCAGGTTGGTGATCGGACTTAATTTAGCCTTACCTATAAATGGGAACAATACATTAAGTTCATGTGCATTTACAGTTGTGATTATATCTGTAAAGCCACTTTCGACGGTGTCGTTATAGTGAATTTCAAAAATTTTGTGCAATCTTCGAACTGAAATGTTTTTAGCGTTAGTTTGCACATTATTCTTCCCGATATTTTTTACGAGTGCCTTGATTAACTTCTCTAAACCACCTTCAACCGAAAATATTTCCCTGGTGGCTTTCTTATCCTGATCTGATTTAGGTTCCTTGCGTTTTTTTAAAGCGCCCCCAATAAAGCTTCCATATTGCTGTTCTAAATTATACAGTTTTGGCAAGGCATATTTAGGAACAATATAATCAGGATCACCTGCATAAATGCCTAAAATGAATGGGTCAATGGCATAATTCAGGAAACTTTTCCCCATGCGTCTCTTAACTAATTCGGCTAATGATTCGTTTGGATTGGTTCCTTTTTTTCGAAATGGTTCTCCCAATATTCTGAATTTATCATAAAGACTGAATAGGGGAGTAGTAATTGCTGATAACGGGCCCGAAGGCAAAGCATGCCACTTGTTTTTTTTCCAGATTAATCGTCGGGCAGAAGTATGGTCTGCGATTTCTAATTTGCAATCATTTTTTAATTCTTCAAACAGATCTGCAATTTCGGCATTACCAAGTATGCCGCTATTAGGACCGGTTTCATACAAAAAGTTTTTAGTACTTTTAGTTCTTATAACTCCCCCAATATGATCGCTTTGTTCGAATATTTTAAATTTTATGCCTGCTTTTTTAAGGTAATAGGCGGTGGTGAGTCCGGTAATACCCGCCCCAATAATTGCAATATATTTATGGTCATTCATTGTTAAAGTGCTTTTGAGAAATTACGAGTGGTATTCTGCATTTTTGGATCGAAAGTGGCTGCAATATTGCGAATGAAAAACTTGCCCGTTTCAGTGATGAATATCTCATCTTTATTATAAATGATAAGACCTTCTGATTCAAATGTTTTGAGTTGTTGGTTTTGTTCTTTGGTCAAATTGTTAAGTTCTTCAATCGGTTTGTTAAAACGATTAGCAAGCGCTTGCCATGATAGATAAAGATTACACATCAACTCATTAATTATTTCCCGCGTAATTTTTTCTTCTAAAGATAAGAAGTATGCTTTCTCAATTGGAAATTTTCCTTCATTAATAAGCTGTGTATATTCTGCAACATCTTTAGTGCTTTGCAAATAGGCACTTTCAAGTTGGCTAATACCGCTTACCCCAAGGGCATAAACCTGACCGGTTGTTTCGCGTGTGCAATATCCCTGAAAATTTCGATGCAATGTTTTTCCTTTCAGCGCTATATAAAGCTCGTCTGATTCTTTTGCAAAATGATCGAGACCAATGGCTTTATAGCCACTTTTTGTCAGTAAATCATAAGCAGCCTCAAAAAGTTTAACTTTTTCTCCGGCATCCGGTAAATTGTATTTTTCGAGTTTTCGCTGAGCCTTTTTGATCCATGGCACATGCGCGTAAGAAAATGTTACCAGTCTGTTTGGTGAAATTTCAATTGCTTTTTGTATGGTTTCGGTAAAAGAGTCAACAGTTTGAAATGGAAGGCCATAAATAAAATCTAAGTTTACGGCGACATCCTTCGCTTTGATATATTCAACAAGTTCAGAGATTGGAATAATAGATTGATTTCTATTGATGCTGTTCATAACCTTATCGTTAAAGTCTTGAACTCCGAGGCTTAATCGGTTAAATTTGAGGTCAATTAAACAATCAATATATTTATAGGTCAAATGCCAGGGATGGCATTCCATCGCAATTTCCGCGCCCGGAATGAAATTAAAATTCTCGTATAAAGTATTCATTATCGATTCAATATCCTCAATTTGAAGATAATTTGGTGTTCCTCCTCCCCAGTGAACCTGAGAAACTTTCCGATTTGGATCAAGTTTCGATTTTAATAGAACGATCTCTTTTTTAAGGGTCTCTATATAAGAATCAATCATTTTTCCATTGCGACTTATTACCGTATTGCATCCGCAATAAAAACAAAGTTTATTACAGAAAGGGATATGAATGTACAGTGAAATATTTTCAGGCTGTTCAATATTCGACAAAGAAATGGCTTGATCAACCTCTTTATCATTAAACTCTTTATGAAAATAATTGGCAGGGGGGTAGCTCGTATATCTTGGTGTAGCTACATTGTATTTTTCCAGTAATTTTTGAGAAACTTTCATTCTATTTATTCTGTGTTAAATTTTCTTCGTAATACCTTTCATCAAAAAGAAATGAGATTGAAGCCAGCACAATTAAACTAACAATAAACTCAATTCGGAACAATCCTTTGTATCCGATCAAATGAGCAATTTTTCCGCTGCTGACCGCAATTAATAAACTGCTTAAATGCGTAATAACGATTTGTATTGTAAAATCGGTACCTTCTCTTCCGGCTCTAACATTATCCATCGATATGGTATAAATTATAACTGTCGACATTCCATAAGCGGACCAAATTAAAGCTATTCCTAAAATAATATGTGATTTTGAGGGTGTGAAATAGGTCATCCAACAAAAATATGATGCTGCAAGAAATGCCACGGCAGAGAATAGGAGTAAGCTTCTTTTCTTCCCCAGTTTTTTTATTAAAAATCCGGCTGCAAAAGAAAATGCTGCACCAAATGCTGCACCGTGAATTCCGGAAAGGATGCCAATTTCTTTAATATTAAATCCCAAATCGACCATCCAGGGCTTTATCATTGCCAATATACCGATGATCCCTGAGTAAAATATCGTCAGTAAGATGATCCGTTTGTAAGCTTTCTTTTGATTAAAAAAGAGGCCTATGTCTTTCAGTGTTATTGGTTTTGCCGGTTTTGGTTTCGCAACTTCCCTGCCTTTATAAATATAGAGAGGTATAAGAGCCAGAAGTACAAATCCTGCCAATGCCATTAATAAATATTGCCATCCCCAATAATAGTAAATAATGAGGAGAAGTCCACTTCCTGTTAGTGTACCTAAAAAGCTTCCGGCCGATTGCATACTGTTGCCAATACTTCTTTCTTCTTTTTTAAGGATTAAAATTGCAAAGGCATCCGTGGCAATATCTTGTGTGGCAGATGCCATAAACGCAATAAGCATCAAGATGATAATCATCTCAAAATTAACATCCAGGCTAAGAAATGCAATGCCAAAGATGACCATGGCATAAAAAATCTCGGAAAGAAAAATCCAGCTTTTGTATTTGCTTATGGTACCCCCGGTTTTGTCGACCAAGGGTGCCCATAAGAATTTTATGATCCAGGGTAGTTTAATTAATTGAATTAAACCTATAGAAGTCAGAGAATAATGTTCTGTCCGCATGATCACAGGCATAACCGTCGAGAAAAAACTCATTGGAATCGATTGTGCCAGATATAAATTTAGTAGTGTAAAGTATTTACCACCGGTAGTCTTAATCATAAATTTAGAAGTTTAATTTAGCGAAAACACCAAATTGTGCAGGTTTCCCAAGTTGTACATAAGATTTTCCAAGTGATGTAAAATAGAATGCATTATAATCAGTTGCAAAAATATTTTTGCCCCAAAACCCAAATTCAACTTTAGAAGTCACAAACGTAATCTTTAGGTTGGTAATACCATAACTTTTCTGGAAGTCAATATTATCCTCTTCCCAATACATTTTACCCATGTGCTGATAACTGAGATTGAAATGTGCTTTATTGATAAATGATTCTTTGAAATCAATGCTGTAATCTGTTCCGATTCCAAAAGTAAATTTTGGTACATTAGGGATCAGGTTACCACTTAAATCTTCATTTTCAGTATTAATGTACTCGGTGAATTTTGCTTCGGTATATCCAAAACTTGTCCATATTTGCCAGTTGTTGGTGATAATTGCATTTGCTTCAAATTCAACACCCTGACTTTTTGATTTTCCTGCATTTGTTGTCATTGAGCCTTGTCCGCTTGGAACAGGCTGTGCTACTTGCTGGTTGTCAATATCAATATGGAATAAACTAAAATTTGTAGTTAATTGTTTATTGAACCAACTTGATTTGATCCCGAATTCATAATTCATACTGGTTTCCGGCCCATAAATTCTGGCGTCATCCGATTCAAATGTGAAGTTGAACCCACCTGCTTTAAAACCCTTAGTGGTAGTAAAAAATGCGGTGAAATAATTGCAAGGAACAAAGGCTATTGAAACTTTTGGTGTAAGCTGATTAAATTTTAAATCGCTGTTAAAACCCGGTTTTGCTTCTGTATTCCCATTTTTAGTCATATCATAAGTATAATCCAATTTGGCAGATTCGAAATCTAAACGTAAGCCTCCCGTAAATTTGAATTTGCCCAATGGAACGGTTGATTGACCATAAACCCCAAATCCGCTTGTAGGTAAATTGTATGTTTTGAGATAAGAATAATCGGTATAGGGAAGATGGTAAGCATTAATGAAATCATCACCATAAGTTACGTTAACACCTTTATCAGTTAATTGTTTAAAATACATCGATCCCAATAACCAGGTAATTTTAGCTTTCGGATTCGAATGAATATTAAGCTCCTGATAAATGGTATGATGGATTCTGTTTTGATCAATAAAATACATGTCTGCCGGAGAAAAGTCCTGATCAATGAAAAACTTATCTTCCATGTATTGATATCCGGTTGATGAATTGAAAACAAACCAGCTTCCGATATGTTCGATGTTTAAACCAAGCGATAATTGATCCCGATCGTACGTACTTTCTCGGTTGTAGTTAACGGCATCCGGTTTTTGAGTGACGGTGTTATAAATTGCGTAGGCATATCCTAATTGATTGTTTCTTTCAAAATCAACAGAAAGGGTTGCTTTAAAATCATTATTAGGGCGATAGGCTAATTTCAAACGGCCAGAATAAGTGTTAAATGCATCTGCTTTTTTATTGGTAAATTGATTTGTAAAATACCCGTCACCATGAGCATAAGCCAGGTTAAATACAGAATAAAACTTAGCGCTTAGTGGCTGATTGATGTGCAGTATGGTTTTTGATAGATTATAGTTTCCATATTCAGTTTTGATATAACCACCGAATAAAGCTTTTGGATCCTGGGTGTAAATTTTGATGATACCTCCCATGGTATTTCTGCCATAAAGTGTACCTTGAGGGCCTCGGAGTACCTCAATCCGGTCAATATCAAGAAATTCAAAGTTGAAGGATCCTTTTTCTAAATAAGGGATATTATCTACATACAAGCCAACCGATGGTTGCACATCTCGTCTGAGCCCCATACCACGTGAATAAACCGGTGGCGACATTTTAGAACCATAATCCAACACAAAAAAGTTAGGGATTCGAGAGCTTAAATCTGCCATGGTATTGATGTTTTGCTGATCTATCACTCTTGCCGAGATAGAAGAAACTGCAATAGGCGTTTCTTGCAATTTAGTTGTTACTTTTTCAGCTTGTACAGTAATTTCCTCTAAAATTACTGTATGAGGTATATTTACATAAACAGTGTCAGTTTGTGAAAATGCAAATAAAGGGAAAAATAGTAGAATAAATATATAGATAGATTTCATGGTTCTGATTATAAGTAAGTTAGTAAAATTATATAATCCTTTATATCATCTTGATGATACAATAATGCAAAGTCTCCTTAGATATGCATCTATGGTTTAGAAATTTGAATGATCAGGTAAATCAGTGAGACTTTGATTTTGATTATCAAAATCATTTAGCCGAACTCCTGCCAGACGAAGGCTGGGATCCCGAGAACCTGCATTGAGCAGCAGCCGAAATGTAGTCGAGGGATCTGAAAAATCAAATTTCGATTGAAATACCTCGTCAGCATGCTGCGAGGAGTTTCATTTAAATTAATAAACGCTAAAATTAGCAGGATGGGGGAGGTCGTCCGAAACTTGCCTCAGCAAAATGAAATGAATGGGCAAACCTAAAACTACGAAATTTTATTGGCCCGAACTTTTCAATTTGAGAAGGATCAATAGGTTCGACTTGATGTGTAGCGCTAGCAGATTGATTATAGTAATCATAAAGCGTGATAAAGTCATGATCCTGATTTGAATTATCTTTTGAAATTTCAATGGTAAATGCTTCTTTTTCAATAGTAGGATTAACAGGTACTGCAGGTTGGCCAATATTGAAAAATAAAAATAGAAGATACAGCCCTGAGGAAATTCCTGAGGAGATGAGGATGAAAGGTAATTGCATTTGTATGAGTCCTTCAAACATTTTATCTTCTTTTCGGGTTTTTAGGGAACCATCCCTTGTTTACCCTGTTTTCTTGTTCAATGATTTCATTAATGCCCCAAAGGTAATTAAAACCTATAATTGCAACGATTGTCGAGACTATGATATTTGTCAACAAAAACGAGATTAATACCGCAAAAACTCCAACAATTAAAAAGACGATCCAAAGTTTTTTCGTGAAATGGTATTCTCCTGCTATGCATGAATAACGGGCAAAAATGATAATCAAAAAGGAAGCTGATCCCAGAATGATCCCAATTAAATTTATACTGTATCCGAATAATTCAAAAGCCATAAGGATTTTTTATTGATTATTGATTATTGGTTTCTGGTTGCCCTGCCTGCGGCAGGCAGGTGGTTTCTGTTTTCTGTTTGCTGTTTACTGTTTACTGTTTACTGGTTTCTCATAACTCATAACTCATAACTCATAACTCATAACTCATAACTCATAACTCATAACTCATAACTCATCGTATTTTCTATTCGGGTTTTTTTTCGCTCTTCCGTTCATCACCCGTTCATGTTGTTTAAATATTTCGATCATACTCCATATACATGCGAAACCAAATACCCCAAATACGACCGATAAAATATCTTTGAAAAACAAGGAAAGTATAATGAAAATTATACCGGGAAATAACAATATCCACCAGCTTCTTTTTCCGAGATGGTATTCCATCTTAATTACAATTGGATGAAAAATGCCAATTGCGAAAAACGCTAACAATCCGAGCAATGGGCCTATATAATTTATGTTTTCCATTCAGGTACGTATTTACTGGTTTGCAAATTTAATGTATTTTTTATTGTGATGCTTAAAAGAAGTAATTTTTATGGGTTTAGAAATTTAGTTGTGAGGAAAAGGGATGGCGTCCCATTTGGGACGCCATCCCAAGAACTTCTCGACATTTTTCCGCCTTTGGCGGAACGCTCGAAGTGACATTAGCATTAGTGCATAAAAAAAACTGCCAACGATTTCTCGCTGGCAGTTTTGAGTGTTACGTATATTCTGTTTCTAGAACGCGATACCTAATTTAAGCATAGGTAGTGTTAAGAAAGAAAACGTGCTTTGATCCGCCCTGGCTAATTCCATACCTTCACCAGGAGCTATTTGAGTCATTGAATAGAAGTAATTTACCACATTGATAGATCCACCAATGAATAAGCCTTCTGTTAAATAATACTCAAATCCTGCAGGCACTGCGAATCCCCAAGAAATAAATTCTGCCCTTGATTTTCCACGCAGTTGTGCTGCATATAATTGTGGATCTTCACCTTCAATAACTAAAGGATATTCAAATTGATAACCTCCGTGATTATAAAGGAAACTGAATCCAAGATAAGGCAATAATTTTTTGTTTGGTAGATCGAAATAACGACTAACTCCAACTTCTGCAACCCAATCAAATGATGTCTCGAAAGGAATTGCATTAACGTTTGGAATGATGTATCCACCCGCATCGTAATCATAAATTCCTGCAACGTAATCCTGTGAAGGATTACCTGTAAGAATTCCAAGACCCGAGAGGTTTAAACTCCAGTTGGGTTTAAACATCCAACGGAATTCCATTCCAATCATATTAGAAGCATTATTATAATCCATATCAATGCCATAAACGTAAGGTACTACAGGCTGTACACTAGAACTATAAGAACCCGGACTCAATCTGTTTTCAAATGAAAAGCTATTGCCAAAGTTTATACTAAACTTATATTTTGTACAATTTGCTGTTACATTTTCATTAAATTCTCCCGTGTTCTCCTGAGCACCTACTAATGTTACAACCCCTAATACTAAAATTAAGACTATAAGTAATTTTTTCATATTATAAGGTTTTAAAAACATTTGTAAGTTGCTTAGTTTGCTGCTGCAATGGCTTCGTCTAGTAACGCTTTCCAGAAAGCTACCTGAGCATTTGCAGCAGTTAGCTCAACATTTAGTGAAGTTAAATCTTGTTGGAATTTATCATAATTAATCTTACCAGCTGCGTAAGCTATCACTGCAGCATCAATATTGCCTTGTGCAGCTACAATTTCTGCTTTTTTGGCAGTTATTAATGCATTAATGCCAGCAACTACGTCGGTATTGTAAGCAATAGCATTTGCATATACACCAAGTAAGGCAACTTTAACGGCTTTTTCAGCTTGTTTTGCAGCAATTGCTGTGCCAAGGTCAGTCCAAGGTTTTTTAGCTGTAGTTAAAGCTGTACCGGTAGCATCAGAAAGAACTTTTTTATCAAGATAGATTTGATATTTAGCGTTATAAGCAGCTAAAAGATCAGCAACATATCCATAATAGAATTGATCCATATATTCTTCGTAATCAGGACGGACTAACTCTTTATGTGCCAATGCAGCATTATACGCAGCTAAATCCTCTTCGATGAATGATAGCCAGTGCAGGTATTCGGAATACAAATCCGGAAGTGCTAATTGTGCAGCAGCGATAGCAGCAGTTTTGGCAGTAATAGCTTGAGCTGCGAGATATCTACGACCATAAAGTGTAGCATCGGTTGTATTAGCAGGTAGACCTAAGAATGCAACTTTAACAGGATGTTGGGCGTTAAAGATAGATTCAGAAGCTCTCCAAAGTGGACCGGTAACAGCGGTATCAGCTTTGGCTTGTACTACAGCTAGGTTAAGAAGGAATTCACCGGCACTAACATAATAAACACTGTCAGCATAACCTTCCCAATAAGCTATTGAGTCGCCTGTACGAGCAGGACCATATGGAAGTGCATGCCATGCAAACCAGTGACTGGCCATACTTAAAACATTTGCAGCGTGAGCGGCATCGGCAGCAAGTGTATCTGCAATTGCTGCATTCAGCTGTGCCGTGTCAAGAACCCAAGCATCATATTTGTTTGATGAATCAGTTACTAAAGCAGCAATAGATGCAACATAAGCAGTAACTGAATCAACTTTAGCTTGCCAAGCAGCGGTTTCTACGGTAGTTCCACTTGCTATTAAAATTTTAGCGTTGTTCCATGCGGTGTAAGAAGCTAATGTATCAGCATAGGTAGCCAAAAGGGTTGCTTTAGCATCATTAACAGCATCAATTTCATCTTGCCAAAAAGTAGGAATAGGAAAATCTGCAGCGAAACTTGCATCAGCAGCACTGTAAGCAGCTTTAGCAGCATTACTAACGGCCAATGCACGTGAGGTAACACCTTTAGCAGTGGTATCAGCACGATAAGCAGCTTGCCAATCTGGGTGAAGAACTTGTTGATCAATTAATAATTGGTAGATCGCAGCTTGAATGGTAGTGGTATCATTCATAAGACCGGTTTGTCCGGTAACAAGTGCATCTGGAGTACCTAATAATGCTTTTGCAGCAGCTAAATCAGCTTGAAGAGTAACTAATTGTGCATTTTTAGCAGCAAGGGTTGCAACTAAACCGGGCATGGTATTGGTTGTTCCGGCTGCAACGTCGATAGCCAAAGCAAGAATTTGACCTTGTTTAGCAAAGATTTCATCCTGAATAGCACGCATGGTATCCAAAGCAGCAATGTACTTACCGAAATATTCAGTAACAAGTGCATTTTTTGCGGCTTTAACAGCAAGTGCATAAGCAGCCATAGTTGCATTGTAATTTTGTGTTGCTACTTGCAATTCAAGAGCCCAAATTTTCATATCGGCAGCAAGTTCAGCACGAATCACTTCGGCAGCAGCAAGTTCACCTTGAGCTTCAGCTAATTTAAGAGCAGCTAAAGCATTTTGATAAGCAGCTTGTGAATTTAATAAAGTAGCATTGGCATTGGCTAAAATAATTTCGGCCTGTGCTTTTGCATTAAGTAGTGCGGCGTAAGCTGTACGTACCGATTCGATACCAGGGCTTACTTCATTTTTCATACAGCTTGTTAACATCAAAGCTGAAGCGAAAAATGCAATCAGTGTAATTTTGATTTTCATGAGTTTTTTTGTTTTTAATTAAACAAATGATTAATAATTATGATTTAGATAAAAGAAATTGCATGAGAGTTTCCCAGCGAATTTCACGAATTAGTAACAAATATACCACTTTCCATCATCTTAAAATAAAAAGTGTTAGAACTAATAGGAGAATTGAGAAATCCCCTATATGTAAAACATGTATAAGTATCAGAAAAACAATGCATAAGCATATTGTTAAAATTTAAGATAAAATATATGAAAATTGTGTATATTTGGGTCGAAATTAGCTTTTTTGCCATAAGGGAATTTTTTTTTCCCTCATTAAATTGAGCAAAATTTGTAAACATTGTTCATTTTTCAAAAAGATTGATATTATTATGCTTTCAGAGCCAAGGTACGAAAAATCAGGGTATATTTTTATGATTGAGAATGTAAAAATACTCAAAAGTTTAAAGGTAGTTTTTAGTAATTTTTTTATGAACAATCAATTGTTGAAAAGCTTACTGCTGTTTTGTGCAATTATATTATCTTATGATGCTGTATGTCAGGTTGATGCGCCTCTGTTTACCGACAGGCATGAATTAACTTTAATAGAAGACACTTTTATTTTAGGATACACAGAGACTAATTATACCTTTTACATTCTTACTAAAGATGAGTATTGGGAACTCAAAATGGTTAGTGAGAGAGATTTGGTTAAGAGTTATTATGTAAGAAATGATTTGATTATTGATAAGGCTGATATTAAAGATTTAACCTGGGTGACTACCGATAGTGCTGCTTATCTGGTAGCTGAAGGAAGCGGGAACATTTATGAGTTTACCGGAAATTCGATCATACGATTGGACAATACGTATGATCAGCGGGCAAATGCATCCTCCACTTATTTCGTACATAATAATAATATATTTAATTTTAGTGGTTACGGTTATTTTCAATACCCATCTTTTATTTCCAAATATGATTTAAAAACCAGGAAACTTTCGGCTTTTCTTCCAAATGACGGCACGTTGGTTCCTCCATCGCGGGTTCGGCTGTTGAGCTTGTTTAACGAAGAGCGTGGTTTATTATATGTATGGGGCGGTGCCAGAGTTTCGTATACAAATTCAGTTTCAAGCGTGATCAATAATACGAACGAGCTTTGGTGTTTGGATATGGAATCCAGAAATTGGACCAGATTAGGAATGGTTAACATGCCCATTGCTTTTTCAAATAATCAAAATAATGATTCGTTCATTACTTTCAGTTCTAATCAGGAGCTATTTTCAATATTAGGTTCGCGACTCTATGTTTTTGATATTTTCAACAATCATATTTCGACCTACAAAATAAGTGAGGGGTTTGATTTGAGTGTTGATGCAAATATCCAACCGGCCTATAGTAATTCAAGTAAAGTTTTGTTATTATCAACAATACCGTTTCCCAATCAAAATATTCGACGTGTTCAGTTTGTCAGTTTATCGAATTATAGATCGGAACTTGTTTCGGAAACCAAACTTTTAAAAACCCACATAAAAACCATTGTTACCTATGCAATTCTTATAGCCTTTATTTTAGGATTAGCGTATTTACTCTATTATTTATATAAAAACTATTACGTTTATTATAATAAGCTCATCATTATACGATCGACAAAAACGATTAAATTCAATAATAAATTGATAAAGGTTTTGGATACTGAAGAAACGGAATTGGTTTTTTGGATTGCACAGAGTGATGATTTTGTCACTACCAACTACATAATGGACCGGCCCTCGGATGGATCACAGTCGTACGAAAGTATGAAAAAGCGTAAATTAAGTACGATGAAATCAATTGAGGTCAAACTTGGTGCATTTTCGCAGGTTAAAAAAGATGTATTTACCGAAAAGAAATCAACCGAAGATTTAAGGCTTAAGGAATATAAGTTGAATAACGAATGGATCATTGTGAAGGATTAAGTGCGAGGAGTTGGGAGTTTAGAGTGCTTAGAGTTTGGAGTGCCTAGAATTTGGAGTGCTTAGAGTTTGGAGTGCCTAGAGTTTGGAGTGTCTAGAGTTTGGAGTGCCTAGAGTTTGGAGTGCTTAGAGTTTGAAGTGCTTAGAGTTTGGAGTGCCTAGAGTTTTAAAGATTTTCCTATTGATGTAAAAAGGGCGAGTAGTTCATTTGCTTCTAAAGCAATCACTTCGATTGTTTCCTTCTTAATCATATTCAAATCTGCAATTAATTCAATCCAATAAAGTGTTTCGCTGGCCTCGCTCTCGCAAATCTTAATTTTATTCGAAAAATCAGCCTTACTTCTTCCACGGTTAGCTTCTCTGTAATTTGCACCAATACTCGTCCCTGACTTAGTAGGCTGGTTCCTAATCACTTTGGCTTCCGGAGAATTTGGTAAAGATGCAGATAGCCTTATAATGCTAATTGCAAATTTCTTTGTTCTTTTTTCTAATTCCCTGCTAAATTCCTTATTATCCATTTTTTAACTTTTAACTTTAGGCACTCCAAACTCCAAACTCCCTACTCTAGGCACTCACTACTCTCTTGAATTTGCCTGTTTTAAATGAATAAAAGCGCTGTACAAAATAACTATAGGTAACAACAACCAACGTTGTTAAGATTTTTGATAAGGTTGCATAGAAGCCAAATTCTTCTACAAAGAGTTTTAATAATCCATAGTTCAATAAAATTGCTCCCAAAACAGTAATGCCATATCTGAATAATTGAATATTTCCTTTTAAACATGAATTTGTGAATGTAATATATTTTGCCAGTAAAAAGCCAGTTGTAAACGTGATTGGAAATACAAAAACGAAAGCAGCTATATGAGGACTAATGGCAACAAATCCAAAGTCAACAATTTGTTTATCCAGAATGAAACGATAAAAGACAAAGTAAAGAATAATATCCAGGGTAGTATTGGCGCCACCGGTTGCTGCATATCTAAAAGTTTCGTTGGGAATGAATCTTGAGCATAGAGGGTAGAAATAATCGATAAACCTGATAATGCTATTTTGGAAACGAAGTAAATGTTTCATTCAGTTGAATCGTTTGTTTGTGTCAGTTTTAAGGCTAAAATACAAAATTTTACATGGGAATTAAAAATATATAATATACAAAAAAAAAGTAATTTCTAATAATTTTTAAATTGAATGATTGAATCAAAACCGGTAACAGGCATTTATATGAAAAAGCCGAAGAAAATAAATTTTCTTCGGCTTTTTATTATTGGTCTGATTAAAGAACAATAATTATGGAAAAAAATTTCCTATAAGTCGTTTTGAACCATCAAAGGGTTGGCATCCAATTCAGATTGATGAATCAGGAATTCCCAACGTAAATCGCCTGCAGGAACCTGGAACAATCCTGCATTTAATACATCTCTATGATTGCCACCTGTTCTGTCAAGAGGCAGGTTCAAACGTTTCAGATCATTATAACGGAAGCCTTCGCCCCAAAGTTCGGCACGACGGTATATCATAATTTCATCGATCAATGCAGTACCTGTACTTGCAGATTTGGTATAATCGGTGTTTCGTACAATGTTCAAATCATAAAGTACTTGTTGTGCAGCACCATCCTGACCTGAACGGGCCTTAGCTTCAGCTTCGATCAAATACATTTCGGCAGCGCGCATAAATGGAACATCCATTCGGCTGTCGGCATTGGCAAAACTAAGGAACTTTTGAGAAGTATAAGGTCTCTTTAGGTGAGAAGATAACAGTCCGTATCCTGCAGGGAAAACGTGAGTGTTACCGTTTACACTTATCAATTCTTTTCGAACATCGGTTGCCGGAAGTGCATTATATAACACTGAGAACATTGCTTTCGGATTGGTTCGGATATTGGTAGAACTGAAATTCCTTGACATATAGGCACCAAAATGATAGAAATAAAGGGTTTGATCTTCAATTACAGTGCAACCCCACATCCATTCACCTATTTTGTAATCGTTAAATCCAAGTTTATAAGTTGCTTTGTTCATTAATGGATAGCCGGTTCGGGCTGCAGCTGCAAAAGTAGCGGCTTCAGTATATTTACCCTGAACAAGAGCAACACGGGCCTTAATTCCTTTGGCCACATCCACATTAAAATGTGAACGGTTGGCACGGGTATAACCTGTCAAATTGATAATGGCCTGATCCAAATCGGCATTGATTTGGGTATAAACCTCTTCAACGGTATTTCTGGCCTGGCCCTCGGTTGTACTAACAAGCATATACGGAACACCAAGCTGAGAGTTACCTCCGGCAGGGTTATAGCGTTTACCATAAAGCTGAACAAGCTCGAAATGAGCCCATGCACGATAAACCAGTGCCTGTCCTACAATAGCCTTGATCTTAGCAGGATCTCCGCTTGCATTTTCATAACCATTGATCAAAACGTTGGCATTGGCAATGATTCTATAATAAACCCTCCATGGATATAAGGTATTTCCTCCATTTTGATTTCTATGATCAACCCATTTGTAGGCATTGTTATACCATCCGTTGCCGGCTTCGGTCATAACAACATCTTCGCCCAGCATTTCCCTGAGGATCATGATCCCAAAAATACCACCTTCTCCCTGGGAACTGTATTGGATATACAATGAACGGTGGATCCCATTCAATGCCAGCATCATATTATCAGCCGAAAGCGTAACAGATTCGGCAGAAACTGCGGATGTTGGAACTGTGTTCATGTAATCTTTCTTGCACGAACTTACACTAACGGCAAGCACAAGAAATATGATTAAACTATAAATTATTTTTTTCATCGTTTTCAATTTTATAATGTAACATTAAGACCAATAGTTATAACGCGGGCAGCAGGGTAATAGTTTGAATTGGTTCCGCTGAAAGATTCAATAGGATCCAATCCTTTCATTGAAGTCAGCGAAAACAGATTTTCACCACTGATGTATGCACGTGCACGTGTTACGCCCCAATTATTTGCCACCTGACTAGGTAGATTATAAGTAAGTTGTAATGTTCTTAAGCTTAAATAAGATTTGTCTTGTAACCATCTGTCTGAAGCAGCATTAAAATCACTGGTTTTTGCAGCATCCATTCTTGGAACATCGGTGATGTCACCAGGATTCTGCCAACGGTTCAATAAATCGGTATGCATTGCACGGCCATAGTTTCCAGCACTCATGATCGCAGCATAGTCTGAATTATAGAACATTCCTCCGATTCCGAAGGTGAGCATAAAGTTTAAATCAAATTGCTTATAAGAAACCTTGTTAGTGATACTGCCCTGAACATCAGGAATTGAAGAATCAATATAATGATATTTGGCATTGTTTTGCATCGTGGTCAGGGTGTCATTACCTTTAATACGGATTCCGGTTGAGGCAGTGGTATTATTTGCATAATACAAAGCAGCACCGTCATCAGGATCAACGCCGTACCAGTCTCTTAACCAGAAATCATAGATAGAATGGCCTACCATAAGTTTTTTGGTGCCTGAAACAATTTCTTCCTGCGGCATTTTAGTTATTTCGTTTTTGAACGTAGATACGTTAGCAGCAATTGACCATCTGAAGTCTTTGGTTTTAACTATTTCATAGTCAAGGCTAATTTCCAGACCACTGTTGAACATCGCACCTATGTTTTGATCAATATTATCACTACCAACTGATCGAGGAAGTGGTACTGCAAACAACAGGTTTTCAGAAATTTTGTGGTAATATTCAATGGTACCGAACAATTTATTGAACAATCCAAATTCCAATGCAATGTCGAACTGATTATTTGATTCCCAAACCAAATCCAATGCAGGAAGTGAAGATTGCAAAATTCCGGGTTCAGTGGCATTGTTACGTCCCAATGTATATAAAGCCTGATAAGGATAGTAGGACCCAACATCATCGTTACCTGTTTTTCCGTATGATGCCCTTAATTTTAACATGTTGATCCAAGTATAATCTTTAATAAAAGCTTCCTGATCAATTCTCCATCCGGCACTTACTGACCAGAAATCACCCCAGCGGTTTTCTTTATAGAAACGGGAAGAACCATCCTGACGGTAATTAAATGCAGCATAATATTTGCCTTGATAATCATAATTAACAAATGCAAAATATCCTTCGGTACGGTAAATGTTAGTATATGATGTTAAACTACTTGTAGCGGTAAAGTTTATTAATTCAGTATTTCCGTCGGCAATAAGGCCATTGCGGAATGCATCAAAATAGTTGTATTCATATTCGTAGTTCTCATGAGCAGCCATTGCAGTGATAGAATGATCTCCGATAACTTTGTTATAGTTTAAATACTGTCCTAATTGAGTGGTTGTTCGGATTGTGGAAGTTCTGCCACCACGACCGGCAGGAGCACCGTCTCCAACAACTTTATTGTTAAATCTTATACGATAATAATTACGTTTGTCGAAACTGGCATTCATGGTAAATTTGAAATCTTTCATGAAATTGATATCCAGATAGGTCTTTGCACTCAGGTTGGTACCTTTATCCGTATCTTCGTTCCAAAGTGTTTCAGCAACAACATGTCGGCCAGGAGATCCGCCGGAAGCACGTGTGGCACCACCAAGTTCGATCATATTTCCAAGGTCGTAAATTTTTTCACCATTAGCATCAAGGATGTACTCACCGGTTGTAGCGTTATGCAAATAAACAGGATAAATGCCACCCATATTTCGGCTAAAAAAGAAAGGGTTGACATAGGAAGTACCCCCTTGGGCAGCTTGATTTGCTACCGAATTTGCACCTGAAATGTTCAAGCCAGTTTTGAGCCATTTTTTTGGCTGGATATTTACGTTCATACGTCCACTGAAACGCTGATAGTCTGACATTTCGGTAAACCCTTTTTCGTCGAGATAGCCTAATGATACAAAGTAATCGCTGATTTCGGTACCACCTTGATAAGATACATCGTAGTTTTTACGGCTTCCGGTATTCATAATTTCTTTTTGCCAGTCAAGATCGTCATAAAGTGGATTGACTTTAGCAGAAGGATTGATTTTCCCGTCAACTCCAACGATGGCATTGTTGGCCACGGTTGTAATATTGTGCCCGAGGTTGGTAATAAGTCTATCAGTAGCTTCCTGGTTGGCTACATCATAAGTTTTACCACTGGTAAAGACACGTTGGTTTCGATCTGCTTCCCAAGCCAGAACATAATAGTTAAGCGGGTCAACACGGTCGTATTCAGGAACGGCACGACTGGTAATACCTTGGCTAACACTTACACTCATTTCACCTTTTCCTTTTCTACCTTTTTTTGTAGTAATCATAACCACTCCATTTGCAGCTTTATTACCATAAAGAGCAGTAGATGCAGCGTCTTTTAAAATGGTAAGGCTTTCAACATCGTTCATGTTAATGTCGGATACATACCCTGAAAAAGGAACTCCGTCAACAACATAAAGGGGTGCACTTGAAGCATTAATAGAACCGTAACCGCGAACACGGATACCGGCACCGTCGCCCGGTTGTCCGGAGGCAGAAGTAACCTGGACACCTGCTGCAGCTCCTTCAATAGCAGAAGAAATGTTTGTCAGAGGACGTAATTCCATTTTTTCTGCGTTGATTTGTGTAGCAGATCCGGTATATGAACCTTTTTTTGCGGATCCATAAGCGACAACAATAACCTCATCCAGAAGCAATAAATCTTCTTCCATTACTAAATTGATTGTTGTTAAGTTTCCGATTTCTACAACAGTTGTTTTCATTCCAATATAACTAAATTGGAGTGTAGTTGCAGTTGCAGGTACTGTCAAATTGTAAACACCGTTCATGTCGGTAGTTGTACCTGTTGTGGTTCCCTTAACAATCACCTGTACCCCAGGAATTGTAGAACCATCAGTTGCACTGGTAACTTTACCAGCGATTACTCTTCCTTGTGCAAATGAAATTTGCATTCCAAGTAGGAATAATAAAAAAATTGTAAATGTTCGTTTCATAGGTAAAAATTTAATTAATAAATTTAAAATAAAATCGATGTAATTTTTTTATGCCTGGCTGGATAACATTCGCCAAGTGCATAAAAAATCAAAAAATACTCATAGGCCTTTTAGGTTTAGTTAATAATTAGTTAATTAAAAGTTTAGAATAGATTGCTATCATTTAATAGTAATCTACTCTATTTTCAAAAAGTGAATGATTTTAGTCAAAGATAACTAATGAACGTTAATTTTAGTCAAAAAAATAAGTAAGCTCAAGGTTTATATTACTTATTTTTGGGATGTCTATTATCCGGAAAATATTCACTTGGAAGAAATGTAAATATATTTATTTAGAAACAATTATATATAACAATAAGTATATCAATACTTTAATGTCTTCATAAACGATCGCTTGAAAATTCAATTTATAAAACAATTTTGTGTCAAATTCTTATTTCAAAAAAAACTAAAAAAAAATATTTTTTAATATTGTCATTATTTTAATAGTTTCGATTAAAAGTTATAATTATTTGTTTAAAAATGATTACAATTTAAAAGTTTTAGCTTGGTTCAAATGAATCGAAATAGGCTTATTTTATATCAAATTGATAAATAAAATTGTCACATAATTTATGGTTAGCTTATTTTTTAAAATATTCAAACTATCCTTGTTGTAATTTTATTATACTTTGGTTTTATTCACTCGAACTCCTGTCAGACAGAGGATTGGATCCAGAACTGAAGGTAGGGATCTTGGGTCATAACACGCATGACCTGCTAGTTCGGCAGGCTGGCGGCAGTCAGGTTCCCTGCTGTTTGCAGCAAAATTTTTTAAAAAAACTTTCGCTGCAATATTCGTCTGTATGCGGCGTTTATTTTTAATCATTATTGGTAAAATATTATTTTAACAGAAATTAAAAAAAGGTTTAGCTGAGTGGCTAAACCTTTTAAGTTTTTAATGTATATATTTGAGCTTATTTGAAAAGCTTTACTTTCATCGCGGTTGGGCCCTTATGCCCCATTTCAACTTCAAAACTAACGAGGTTTCCCTCTTTTATCTCATCAATTACATTATTTATGTGCACGAAGATTCCTTCTTTCGTTTCCATGTCTTTAATAAATCCGTATCCTTTTGAGTCGTTAAAAAAGGTAACAGTTCCTTTTCTGATTGGATCCATTTTTTCAATATTATCGCGACTAGGAATTCCAATCTCGATATCCTCTAGTTTAAGTTCTTCCTTTATTCTGTTAGGATCCGGAGCTTCAGAAGTGATATTTCCATTTTCATCAACGTAAGCGATCATATCATCAAGGCTGCCCTTTTTGTCATTATCTTTTCTGGCAATTCTTTTTTTCTCTTTCTCTTTTCTTTTTTTCTCTTTCTTGTTTCGGACTTCCTTTTTGTTGAAGGTATCTTGTGATCGACCCATAGATATTTTATAATTAGTTAATAATAAGTATTGTCAACGAATACGCTGTTATTCAAATCATCCTGTTCCAATATTTTCAGGAACAGTTTTTAATATGCTTAAAATATTGCTTGCAATTTAATAAATTAATTTGCCACTTTTACATTTGTTGCATTCAGGCCCTTATCGCCTTGTTTAATTTCGAATATAACTTCCTGATCTGGTTGTAATCCACCATAAGAACTTACCAATCCTGATCTGTGTACGAATATATCCTCACCTGTTTCTGATTCAATGAACCCAAAACCTTTGGTTTCATTGTACCATTTTACTTTTCCTTTTGTCATAATAATGTATGTTTAAATATTAATAATCTGTTTTTTTTGGTTTTGCTTCATTAACAACCATATCCCTGTTTTTAAATTCAGCACCATGCAATTCGTTAATTGCTTTATTTGCCTGTTCATCATTATCCATCGTAACAAAGCCAAATCCTTTGCTTCTATCACTGAATTTATCAATGATGATTTTCGCGGAACTAACAGCTCCAAATTCTTCGAAAATTTCCACCAGGTCATTTTCACTCACCTTGAAATCAAGGTTTCCTACATAAATGTTCATGTTTTTATAATATTAAATTGTGTTTTTTTAATAACATGTTTGATTTGGCCATTTCCTTTGATTATTTACAATGCCAAATCACAGGTAAAATGATTCTTGGTAGATAATGAAACAAAATGAGCTTAAAAAAATAACCTATTATTAAAGTTTAAAAATCGGGATTCAAAGAAAGGCAGTGATGAACTAAAAATAAAAGGTGATTAGTAAATAAAAGCACATGTACTCAAATCAGAAATTTTTACAAAGATACGCATTTATTTAATGAATCATGTTTTTAATTGAAAAAGACTTGGAAATATGGTACTTAGCTTTTTTTTGATATGGTAAAATAAAGCAGTTCCGTAAAATGTAGGAATTCGTTAAAAGTAATTATGAATTATTTAGGAAATATCCCATATTCGTAGTTCAGGATGCATTGTTTGCATTTAACTGAACATAAAATCGTTTCGTTTTGGAACATTATTATAGATATTAAAATATGAAAAATCGCTTTAAAATCAGTATATCAGGAAGATATGGCTCATGGCATAGATTTTGAAAATTTGATGTTATAATTAATACAACTTGAACTTATGATCAGGAGCTATCTCATTATTGCATTTCGTAATTTATTTCGTAACAAGTTTTTTTCAATCATCAATCTCATGGGGTTGACCATTGGAATTAGTACTTGCCTGATTATTTTTCTTTTTGTTTATGATGAACTTCAATTTGGGTGGAACTTAAAAGATAAGGACAAAGTTTATAGGATTTTAAGAGGACGTGAGGAGATGGCCTCAATTACTACGGCCAAATTATTGCCGATGCTTCAAAAGGATGTGCCGGGAATTGAAGATGGGGTAAGGGTCCGTAAATCATCTGAAGTAATTAGCTATAACGAAATTCGATTTAATGAAGAGAGGGTTGTTTTTACTGATAGTAATTTTCTCGATTTTTTTAAATGGGATTTAATGGAAGGAACTCCTTCAACGGCATTAAAAGAACCAAATTCAATAGTAATTACACGCGAAATTGCTATTAAATATTTTGGTGACGAACAAGCTATGGGCAAGGTATTATTAATTGGTAATGAAGGAAAAATGGTAGTTAACGGGATACTTGAGAAATCGCCCGATCATGATCCAATTCAGCTTGATTTTTTAATAAATATTGAAGTACTCAGAAGTACTGGTTCTTCGGTTCTCACTAGTTGGGATAATAATTCTTCGCACACTTATCTGAAATTAGATGATCATTTAAATCCGGATACTTTGGCTTCCAGAATTCCAAACCTTGTTTCAAAGGCAAGGAATTTAGAAGAAGTTGAACGGGCTAAATATCGGTTGCAGCCATATTCTGACATTTATTTGAAATCGGCTGAAATCGGCTATGATTTTTATATCCGCGGAGACATCGGAATTGTTCGCGTGTTTCTAACAATCGCCATTTTAGTTTTAATACTGGCTTGTTTTAATTATATGAACCTGTCAACTGCTCAATCTACAAAAAGAGCAAAAGAAATTGGTTTACGTAAGGCAATTGGAGCTATTAAAAGCCAGCTAATCGTCCAGTTTTTGGTTGAAGTTTTTCTGCTTAGCTTGTTATCGGTCATTTCATCCTTAATTTTGGTAGAAACAATGTTGCCTTGGTTCAATGACTTAACAGGGAAAAGCTTATCCCTTTACAACCTTAATTTACTTGTTTTGTTTAGTGTGTTATTCGCATTTTTAGTGTTAATTACTTTGCTTGCAGGATTCTATCCCGCCTTTGTTTTGTCTAGGTTTGAGCCGGTAAAAGTGCTAAAAGGTGGACTTATGCATCTTGAGGTTTCGAAAAGGGGAGGAGCGAAAATCAGGTTCAGGCAAGTGATGGTGGTTCTACAATTAGCGAGTTCAATAGCATTGATTATTGGTTCAATATTGATACATGATCAGTTAAAGTATGCACAGAATAAGGATTTGGGACATGATCCGGAGCAATTGATAGTATTAACCAATGTGTGGACCGAGGATATGGCTCAAATATTTAAAAATGTAAAAACTGATCTTGAGCAACATCCAGAAATTGTTATGGTCAGCGGTGCTTACAATGTGCCGGGCGAAAATATCAATAATTGGTCAACATACGAAGTTGTTGGTTTAAAAAATGAAGAAGTAATGCAAGCCGCTTATATTGGAGTTGAAAAGAACTTTTTTAAGATACTGGGGACAAAAGTATTGATGGGAAGGGATTTTCTGGATAATAATATTGCAGAAGAAAATAATTCTTGCATTATTAATGAAGCTGCTGCAAAATTGTTTGGTATTGAAAACGATCCAATTGGAAGGAACCTGAGTGGATTTTGGGATGAGAAAGACAGAATTATAGTTGGTGTGGTAAATAATATTTGTAATAAATCATTGCATGAAGCCGTACCTCCAGTTGTATACCAAATTGCAGAAGAAAACTATCCTTATTATTATTATAAAATGTTAATCAAATTACATCCTGAAAATGTTTCTAAAACGGTTGGTTTGATTGAGAAAGTCTGGAATACACATGCACAAATATGGCCCATTAAAATGCGTTTTATCAGTAAAGAATTTGAAAATATGTATTTGGCTGAAAAAAAGGTTTCAAAGATTCTCAATATCCTTACATTTTTGGCTATTTATATTTCTTTATCAGGTTTATTCGGATTAATCGCATTTATGGCGGTATCTCGGCGAAAAGAAATTAGTATCAGAAAGACACTTGGGGCTTCTGTTTTGAAAATTGTTTATGAAATGAGCAAGGAGTTTATTCTCCTGACCATCATTGCAAATGTGGTTGCGTGGCCTGTTATTTATTGGGTTTCGCTAAAATGGCTCGAGCGTTTTGCCGATAATGTTGGAATTAATTTTTCAAGATACCCAATTGCGGGCTTCATAATCCTATTGCTTGTAATACTAATTGTTGGTTATCATTCGGTTCGATCCGCTAATAAAAATCCGATTGATGCCTTAAAATACGAGTAGAATAACGAAACATTTTGATGAATAAATAAGAAAATCCCTGATTAATTTCAAATTAATCAGGGATTTAGTTTGTAGATAAGTACAATTGGTGTTAATTACAATTCAAATATTTTATCATCGATTCCTTTATTCACTTCAATTGATTTAACAAGTACATCAAAAGATTGCGGGCCCATAGATTGGTTCATTTTAAACGGAAATAAAACCCCTTCAACTTCGCGATAATCTGAAAGTAGGGTGGTAACGCTCATTTGTCCTTGTTGGGCAACCGATTTTACCTTTAGCCCAGTTTCCTGATCGTAAAAATCAACCGAAGTTTTTCCGGAAGGAGCGGTTACTTGTACTTTCCATGCAGCTTTGCCATCAACATCTTCTGCACCTTTTAATTCGACCGTGATGCCCATCTCCGATAAATACAATTCTGCATTTAAGGTTGATTGAACCTTCATGTCTTCTAAGTCAGAACCTGTTAATTCTTGCTCGCCCATCGGACTTTTGACTTTAGCTTTTTCGCCGTTAAAAACAGATTTCGAGAGCATATTTCCTCCCATCAACGTTTCAACAACCATTTTGTTGGGCGTTTTTTGATACATGTTAATTTCAAGGTTCATGCCTTGCATCGTCATTCCTGATTTTATGGTGATATCTTTTATTTGTAAAAGTTTCTCTCTACCACCAATCGCATCAATATATTTATTAATAATATCCATTCCACTTAAATCACTAGGGGTATCCATTTTTTTAACCGGATTTCCATAAAAGTCAAATTGTTCAACTTTGCCGCTTTTCGAAAATCTTGCCATGGTTTTCATAAGCTCATCAGCATTTCCGACGGCAATAATATTGGCGTTTTCCGGCTTCAGGTATTTAGCTGCCATTTCCTGCATATCAGCTACGGTAACTTTGCTGAGTTTTTCCAGATAAGTAGCATAATAATCTTTTGGGAGCTGATATTTTTCAATATTTAAGGCAAAACCTGCTATGGTTGATGGACTTTCAAGCGATCGCGCAAAAGATCCATTCATTTTGCTTTTTACTTTCTCTAATTCTTCATTGGAAACCGGTTCAGTGATTATTCGGTTCATTTCATAGAGTAACTCAACCATTGCACTGTCGGTAGCTTCACCTTTTACTTCAGCTGATGCGTTAAATGATCCAACAAGTTTGTCAGTATTGAGCGAAGAATAACCGCCATAAGTATAAGCTTTATCTTCTCTTAAATTTGCATTAATACGTGTAGAGGTACCACTTCCACCAAAAATAGCATTTAACACATTTCCTTTGATAGCATCCGGATTTCCTGGTTTGTAATCTAAAGGATAGCTGACCATAATTAGCGATTGAACTGCACCGTCCCTGTTAGAAACTATAACTCGTGGAGTTTTATTTACAGTTGGAAACTCAAAAGAATGAGTCGGGACATCTGCCTTTTTCCAGCTGCCAAAATATTGATTGGCTTGCTTTTTTGCTTCTTTTAGCGTAATATCTCCTACAATAATTAAATAAGCAATATTGGGTTTGAAATAAGTATTATAATAATTTTTGCATTCATCAATGGTAATTCCTTCAATAGATTTTTCAGTCATTATTTCACCATAAGGATGAGCTTTTCCATAGGTTATTACTGAGTTAATATTATTTGCAATTGAATTCGCATCGTTTTTACCAAATTGGATACCTGAAGTGTTTTGTTTTTTAAGTTTATCCAATTCATCTTCAGGAAAAGAAGGATGATATAAAACATCACTCATAATATCAAGAAACACATTACTGTGTTTTGTCAAAACTGAGCCTGAAATTCCTGTTGAATAGGTGATTAAAGATGCACCGATAAAATCAATTGCCTGATCGATCTCAGCTTTTGTCTTGCTAGTGGTACCTGCCCTTAACAGATTTCCGGTCATGGAAATATAGCCTGCTTTGTCTTTTTCAAGAATTGGGTCGATGTCGAGGCTGAGCTGATAGGTGATTTTAGGATTTTTATGGTTTTCAACTACGATTACTTTTAATCCATTGTCGAGGGTAAATAAATTATAATCGCCCAACTGGATTTTTGGTGCCGGTCCTGCTTTTGGTCTTACGGTTCTATCGAGCTGCGCATTTACCGTTATTGCTAAGAATAAAATAAATAAGGTATATATGAGTTTTTTCATGATTCGTTGTTGTTTTTTGATTGAAAATTATTTTGAAGATGATTTAGGTAGGTAATATAAAACCACTCGGTTGTCTTTCCTGAAATACTCATTAGCAACATGTTTAAGATCTTCTCTGGTAACTTCCATGTATTTAGTCAGGTCGGTATTGATTTTATTGGCATCCTTAAAATAAGTGTAATTTTCAGCTAGCTTTGTTGCTCTGTTCTCAATCGTTGAATTTTCATTAACGATTTGGTTTTCAATCTGGTTTTTTAATTTTTGAAATTCATTTTCAGGAATGAGTTCAGTTTGAACTTTTTCAATTTCTTTATCCATTGAAGCTTCAAGGGTACCGCAATCTATGCCCATGTTGGGAAGAGCTAAAATGATAGCCAATCCCGGATCTTCAAACGGGAGAGGTATCGCGGCAACTTGAATGGCGAGTTGTTGGTCATCAACCAATGATTTGTACAATCTTGAACTTTGACCTGTTGCCAGAAGTTGGCTTAATATTTCAACAGCATAATAATCTTTACTTCCCATTTTTGGGATATGATACGCTTGAAAAACAGCCGGTAATTGGATGTTGTCATAAATGGTATCCCTAACTTCTGCATATTTAATATCTTCAATGATATTTGGACGGTAAATTTCTTCTTCCAATTTTGGAATATCGCTAAAGTATTTTTCAACCAATTTTTTGGCATCCTTAAAATCAATATCTCCCGCTAAAACTAAAACGGCATTATTGGGAACATAAAATGAATCGTAAAACTTTTTAAATTCTTCATCTTTAGCTTCTCTAATGTGATCTGCACTTCCCAATACGGTCCATTTATATGGGTGTTTAGTAAAACCGTGCGACTGTAACTCTTGCAGTAAAGAGCCATAAGGTTGATTAATTACACGTTGTTTCATTTCTTCGATAACCACACCTTTCTGCGTAGCAATTCCTATAGAATCAACCCGGGCATGAAGCATCCTTTCTGACTCAAGCCATAAGCCAAGTTCAAGCTGATTAGACGGAAGTATTTCGTAATAATACGTTCGGTCGTTACTGGTGTTGGCGTTTAATGTACCGCCTGCACTTTCAACTAACTTATCATACTCGAAGCGTTCAATGTTTTTGGTGCCTTCAAACATCAGGTGTTCAAAAAAGTGAGCAAATCCGGTTCTGTCCGGCTGTTCATTTTTCGATCCGACATGGTACATAACCGAAATAGCTACGATTGGCACTGAATGATCCTCATGCACGATAACGTGCAATCCATTCGGGAGCTTAAACTCCTTAAATTTAATTTCAGCTGCTGTGGAAGTTTTTCCAAGAACAACAATAAAAAGTGCTAAGGTTAGGATTGAGATTTTTTTCATCATTAAATTATTAAATAATTTGAATTTGTTAATTCTACAATTAAATTCTTTGGGGAGTAAGAATCTTTTTATTACGCAAATATAAAAATAAATTTTATCAAAACCCTTTGGGTAATTTGATTTTTGAGTTTCGAAAGCAAATTTACCAAAGCCGGACAATTAAAATGTTAAGCCTGGAGTATGCAAATTGAGAAGGTTTTCAATGGTTCCGGCCTCAATATAACTGGCTCCATGATGTAAGCCAAAATTTCCGGCAATAATTACCACCAGGTCTTTTTTGTCGAGTTTTGCTTCTAACAATAATAGGTTAAGCGACTCTTGCAAAAATTCGTGAGATGAATTTTTACGCTCCATAAATTGAGGGTAAACACCATAAGTTAAAGCAAGTTCGCGCATTGTTCTTTTGTGGTAACAAATTGCATAAACAGGCTTTTCGCCCCGGTAACCCGAAAGATTCCGTATTGTACGCCCTGAAATTGTATCAGCTACAATTGCAGCAGCATTGAGGTTGACTGATGCTTCGACAGTTGCTTTAGTTAAAAAAGCGGAGACATCGCTATTTAAAACAACCGGCTCAATATTGCGAAATGAATCAGTACTTTTTTCAACTTCGGCAGCAACTTTTGTCATTGTGGCTATCGCTTCGATCGGATATTTCCCAAAAGCAGTCTCACCACTAAGCATTAATGCGTCGGCTTGATTATAAACTGCACCTGCAATATCGCTTACCTCGGCACGTGTTGGCCTTGGATAATCGATCATCGAATGAAGCATTTGCGTTGCAATGATTACCGGTTTACGCTTATTAATGCATTTTTCAATCAGTTTTCTTTGAACAGCAGGAGTTTGTTCGTAAGGGATTTCTACACTTAAATCACCCCTTGCTACCATAATTCCATATGCGTAATCGAGTATTTCATCGATATTATTGACCCCTTGCTGGTTTTCGATTTTTGCAATGATTTTAATTTTACTTTCTGATTTATCCAGAATTTCTTGAACAGCCAGTACATCTTCTTTGTTTCGCACAAAACTATGAGCTATAAAATCAATATCCTGTTCAATGGCAAATTGGATAAACTCTTTGTCTTTTTTATTGATGGAGGGTAGGTCGAAATTTGTTTGAGGCACATTTACGCTTTTACGACTTTTAACAAGCGAATCAGTTTGAAAGCGACAAATCAGCGAGTCGTTTGATTTACTAATAACGGTTAAAATAATGTATCCGTCATCAATTAAAATTTCGCTTCCTTCTTTTACTTCCTTAACAAATCCTGAATAATTAACGTATAGACATTTGGTATTACAAACCTGATTTGGATCCCCTTTTATGAGTACTTCTTCGCCGGCCTTAAAACTCAATCCTTCTCCACATTCGTTCGTTCTAATTTCGGGACCTTTGGTGTCAATTAAAATGGCAATTTTATCAGATACCTGTCTGACCATCTCTATCACCCTTAAAGCGCCTTCCGTTGATTGATGCGCAGTATTTAATCTGACAACATTTAGTCCATTGTCATATAAATCTTGAATAAATTTCCTGGTGCAATTTTTATCGGAAATGGTAGCAACTATTTTTGTTTTCTTCATTTAAATGGAGTTTATAAGCAAAGGTAAATGAAAAGGACCGAAGGATGTATTAAGAGAAAGTATATTTTAATAAGATTTTGTTATTCGTGATTGATGAAACGTGATGAAATTTAAACTTAACTCACAACACAAAACTCCCGCCCGAACGTTCCGTTAGGAACGGGCGGGCATAGCTCATTCTATTCAACTCCCAAATGGTCAATTAAGTATATGAGAGAAGCTATTGTTGCAGCACCCAATTGTAATTCTCTTTTATTTACGTGTTCAAATCGATCGTTTCCTGAATGGTGAAAATCAAAATAGCGCTGGTCATCAGTAACTAAATCGCCAAATATAATGTTTGGATAATATTGTTTTAACGGTCCGATATCAACACCTCCGCCACCTTTGATAATATTAATATTGTACGGAGTTAATAATTCAGCAATTTTCCGGTGTTTGGCATTATCCTTATCGTAATTTGAAAATGCCACTGCTCTGGGAACTAAAACGCCTCTGTCAAGTTCAATAGCCATAACGTGATTTTCATGATTTTGATCAGCCATTTCAGCATACTTTTGACCTCCACGTTGGGCTACTTCTTCGTCCATAAACATAACTGCACGTATCGTGAAGTTTGGTTTAATATCCAGTTCTAAGAACAACCGTAATACTTCGATTGACTGAACGCAACCGCCCCCATCATCATGAGCTCCCTGTCCTGTATCCCAGGCATCTAAATGTCCTCCAATGGTAATAATTTGATCAGGGTATTTTGTTCCACGTATTTCTCCAATTACATTATTGGAAGGAACATCAGCATAGGTTTGGCAGGTAGTTCTGAAATAAAACTCGAGATCACTTTCTTTTTTTATAGACGAGCTTAAAAGATCGGCTGCATTTGTACTGATCATAATTGCAGGGATTTTCTTTTCACTATCCTGATACTGCATGACTCCTGTATGTGGATGATCATCAGATGCCAAAGTAAGTGATCTGACTACAACTCCAATTGCCCCATACTTTGCGGCTTCAGAAGCTCCTCCTGTTCTGAGTCCGGCTGCACCTCCATATGCACTAAAAGTATTTATCAATGTAGGATCCATAGGTTTATTAAAGAATACGATTTTTCCTTCAATTTTATTTTTCCCCAATAATTCCATCTCTTTAAAGCTTGATACTTCAACAATTTTGGCGAGTAAACCATCTTTTCCTGTTCCAATGCTTAATCCAAGTGCAGATACCGGAACTTCTATACGACCCATCTTTTTTGATAGGATGTATGCTTTTTCGGGCTCTCCCCGTTTCCAATTCTTAACCATACAAGATTGCAAATACACAGTATCCAGATCCATTTTCAGCATTTCTTGTCTCATGTATTCAACTGCGGCGGCTGCTTCAGGGGTTCCACAAATACGTCCTGCCGTATTTTCACACAACCATTTAAGTTGATTATAGGCAACATCACTTTTCAATGCATGATCAAAAATATTTTTAACCTCAAGTGCCTCGTTTTGGGCCGTAAGCGTAAAAGTATATAATACAATTGACAGGAGAAATGAAGTTTTTTTCATAGTAGTATAAGCATAATTAAAGTGCCTAAATTAAGAAAAATCAATGAACAATAGATTTAATCTATCTATTAATTGAAAAGAGGACACAGACAAGTCATACATAATTTAAGCCGAAAAGTAAACCGAATATAAGCACAAGGCAGATTAAGTTACATTCGCACTGTAACTCGCGCCTTATAAGGAAGTGCACGGTAAATAATCCTTCCATCCCTGGCATCAACCCTTAAGCGAATATACAGGATGTTTTTAGGACGTTTTCCACTCATCAGAGAGGATGCGTTATCCCAGATTTGTGAAATCTTTTCGGTGATATTAAAAGTGAAATCTGGCATATTCTGAAAAAAGGATTTTGATTTTACTTCTGATATGTTGATTATAACGCCATTATCAAGATTAAGACGATAGTAAACCGGTTCAACCTTTGAGGTGTCGGGTGCAATATCCGGGATACTTGCTTCAATAGTATCTTTAGGTGCAATTTTTATCATCATGGGTTCTTTTGGTAATGTTCCTTCAAATGAAGTGACCTTACCGGGAACAGACAAAAGATTGCTTATTGCAAATTGATCAGAACTCTCAAACAATCTATTTTTTGAATATTTAAGTATCGGGGCTCTGTGAATGATAACTCCTTTTAATTCAAGCCTTATAACCGAATCAACTAAACTAATAACCATGGTAATACTATCGGATTTAGCCATATCAATTCTTCCTGACAAATATGATTTTTTACGCAGTAACTCTATTGTTTCCTGCGAATAAAGAGCCCTTTCAATTTTGTGAGATTGTCCTCCCTGCCCGTATTGTGAAGAAATTGCTTTTTTTTGAAATATTAAGGTTATTACTTCAGTAATTGAAAAGAAAACCAATATCAATAATAAGAAATATAAAAAATAACGATACCATGATCGTTTACTTTTTTTTATTTGAATATCATTATTCTCATACATATAAATTAGCTTTTATTTCAATAAATGAAAACTCTTGAACCAATTTGAAGAGTTTTATAAACAAATTCCAAGTCGTCATCATTCAAACGCACGCAACCGTGTGTTACGGGCATGCCAAGCTGACGTTTATAAATGGTGCCGTGAATAAGGTAACCATCACCAAGTGCAAGCGAATAATCGCCAAGCACATTATACTCGAATCTGGAGGAATGTGACATAGACGGTACAGGAATTCCTTCTTCAATGAATGCCCAGTCTGGTTTTTTCCAAACAGGTGCTTTAGTCTTTCTCAATATTTTTCTTTCGCCTCGGGGGGTCTTAAAAATCCAACTTTTATTGTTATCCCCAATGAGGTTTATGTAACTGCCTGTTGAACATTTTCCTTCTTTTAAAAGTTTGGAACCTTTATATATGTAAAACTTGTTTTCGGTAGTATTGATAATGATGTATGGATGTATCGGGGTAAAAGTATTCATCCTCTTTTCAAGCTGAGCTAGATCTTTGATAAGTGATTCTTTAAGTTTGTCTTGTTCCTTTGCAAGTGTTTTGTCGGGAGATACTTTACCGCTCCCGGTCAATAACTGAAATTCTGAAATGGCAGTTACACCTTCAATCATGAGGAAAGAAAAAATTAAAACAGTAAGGACGATTCTAATAATAAACCAACTCCATAAAAAAATAATGCCCAATTTGCTATGCATTAAATAGTCATAAACATTGCTAGATACGTTAAATGCAAATTTCCCGGCTTTTAGAGAGTTGGATTTTGCAATTAAAATATAAGGTTTGATTTGATCTTTCATAATCCTAACGATTAATTACTTCGCTGAGCTGTTTTAGTGAACCCACAATAGTGATTGGGGTTCCGACTGAAGATAGTTTATATATTATGTCCATTTCTTTGTCGGTCAATGCTACACATCCATTTGTCCAATCAACCCCTTTACCACCCTGTCCATGAATTTCAATTAGGCTACCGAGTGTTGAGTTTCGTGAAATATTACCATTGTTTTTTTCACGATGGAATTCTTCTTTATCTTCAGGGTTTGGATAATTAATAAGTAAAGCTTTGTAATAAATAGTGTTTTTGCCATCCTTTTTTTTAAGGACACTGTACATTCCTTCAGGTGTAGAATTATCCCCTTTAACTTTTTTATGCCCAATCCAATTTTTGCCAAGTTCTGCTTCAAATGTATGCTTTAATTTACCGGATTGATAGATAAAACATTTGCGGTCAAATTTATCGACGACAATGGCAACGCTTTTATTTTTCTTTGAATCCTCAATTGTTTTTTTAACCCATTTTGTCCACTGAGGGTAAGCTGAGAAATAATCAGTGATAAACTTATCAGAGAAGTCGTATGAAGAGTCTAGCAAATTTTTAGCTTCAATCAATAATGCTTGGGTTTTGATATAATCGCCATGATTGAATGAATTTTCTGCTTCGCCAAGTAATAGTTTTCCCTGAATGTTGTTTTTTCGAATTTTAACCGGAAGTGGCAAACGACTGAATAAAGAGCTTGATTTTAAGACTTTTAAGCGGAGTTCATTTATTCTCGCTTTTCCAACATCTTTTAAGTTATCTGAAGTTTTTTTCGTATAGCCGATGGCTTCTAACGCAATCTGACAAGACTCAATTGCTTTTTTTTGAACAATTTCATAATCCCTGAAAAGTAAAAATCTTTCATTTTCACTTTTCCAGATAATCATTGCTGAATCATAAAGTTCTTGTGCCTGCTTCATCATTTCGGGAGTATAGTTTCCGGCTCCTTTCGACCATGCTTCTGAAAGCGCATTTCGGGCTGATCCGATTTCTTGAAGCGGTGGTTTTGGCGATAAAACAATCATTGCATAATACAAACCCAAAAGAAATGATACACTTAAAATTGTTATAATAAAAAACCTGATAATCCGCCTCATAATAATTACTCAACCCTTGATAACAAAAAATAAGGAAGTAAATCAGGAAATATCATTTTCCATTAACTTCTTCCTAAAACAAAAAATAAGATATCTAAAACTCATTAAAATTAATGAGGCATTAAACTTTAAATAAAAATATCCCCAGAATTATATGGGGATATTTTTATAGATAAACGTAAATGTTATTTACCGCCTTTTTTAGCAATTGCTTCTTTTAACTCAGTATTGATAGCCATTGCGCTTTCTTGTGCTGATTTTAGTTTAGCTTTTGCAGCAAAATAGCTACCATCTGTAAACAAAGTATTTGCTTCAACTACTGAAGCATCAATTACAGCCATTTCGCTTTTGATTTCAGCAATAACAGCGGCACCGCCTTTACCTTTAGGAGCTTTGGCAACAAGGGCATTGTTCTCAGCCACAAGTTCTGTCATTTGTGAAAACATTGTTTCGATTTCAGCAATTAGTTTAGCTTTGGCAGCTTCTCCATTTGCTTTAACTACTTCAGCTTTTGCTGTTATAGCAACAAGTTTTTCTTTCTCTTCGGTAAATCTAACAAACAATTTGCCTTTTCTAGCTTCAATATTTTCTAAAACTGCATTTAGTGAATCCTGAATAGCTTTGTATTCTCCAGGCACATAAAGATCTGCTTCTGCAGTCTTTGCAGTAGCAACAGCAGCCTGAGCTGCATCCATTTCAACTTGAGGTGCTTTACCGCAACTTGTTAGAACTGCAACCAATGCGATTGCTAAAAATCCCATGAAAATTTTGTTCTTCATTTTTTTGTTTTTTTTAATTATTATAATGTTAGTTTAATATTTAACATCAGCGTTTATCCTTTTGCCAATTGTTATTTAGATAGATTAAAGGTTTATTCTGAATTGTTAACTTTGATTAAGACGTGAATTTAAAAAAAAGTAACCGACTTTTGATTAATATTTATTATATCAGCAAATATACAATATTTTCATAATTCTTATATTAAAATACAGGAATCTTTTATATTTGTTATGTCTTTAATATTAATAAATGCATCCCGCAACAGATTTTTTATCGGTTTCTGATGAAGAACTTATTTCTTTAATACTTAAAGAGAAGGATAAGGTTCACTTTAAAGTAATATATGAAAGATACTATGGGAAAGTACTCAATAAGTGCTATTCTTTTCTGAAAAACCGTGACCTCTCAACCGAATTGGCTACGGACATAATGGCTAGGGCTTATGAGAAACTTGATACTTTTAAAGGTAATTCCTCTTTTTCTACATGGCTTTATGCAATAACATACAATAATTGCATTGATTACCTGCGCGAGAAAAAGAAGCTTCATTATCCTGAATGGAATAGAAAACAGGAATTACCTGATATCAGTGATGCTGAAGAAGTTGATGAAAATGATAAAATAAGTTATGAGTTTATAGTTGAACTCATGGAAAAACTACATACAGAAGAAAAAGCCCTTCTTCTAATGAAATATCAGGACGATATGAGCCTAAAGCAGATAAGTGAGTCAATGCGCATAACAGAGAGTGCCGTGAAGATGAGACTTAAAAGGGCAAAGACCAGATTATTATATCTTTATAAAACCTCCAGAAAAGATGAATAATCAAATGATTTATCGTTACTTTTTTTAAATTCCTCGTCTTTATACAGTAATTAAAAATTTTAATGGATTTTATTAAGTCAATATTTGCAAAGAAAAACACGGCCCCAGATCATATAAAAATTAAGTTTAAACAATTATTTCCTAAAGCAATTGGGGTTGAATGGTGTAAACTCAAAGATAGTGTGGAGGCTGTTTTTACTGAAGAAGGTAAAGAGAAAATAAGCCTTTTTAACCTTGAGGGGAATTTAATTGAACTTAAAACGAATCTTTCCATTGAGGCAATTCCCAATCCAATTGCAAAGGCTGTTGAGAAGGAAGGTGAAATAATGAATTGTATTTCTATATTTATTCCAGAGGTGTTAAATTATGAATTGATCGTTCGAGATTCAAATTTGAAACGATATAGAATATCCTCAGATAAAAATGGCTCTATACTTAGTAAAGTAGAGCTTTAAAATTCCAATAAGATAAGCGTTTTATTATTTAATTAAACGTATCAGAGATGTTAGTATGCATCACTAATTCGGAACTGCTCTGCACTTTTCCCCCTCCAAGTTGCCAAACCATGTCAATATGGTAGGCAGTACAAAACCCGCGCTCAGGAGTATTATCTTCTGTTCTTCCGCCACCATTGCCAAATGCCAATGAACAATCAGGATATAAACGTTGAACCCTTGCTAATAAATCTAAAGCTGTTCCGTCAGAATCACTAAACTGCATTACTTGATCTACATCCCGAAATGCTGAGATTATTTCTGATCTTTCCGCATAATTCATGAAACATCTTTCTTTTTTATTCACAAGCCAGGCATCTGAATTCAGACCGACGATTACCTTGTGAGCCATGTTTTTAGCAGCTTTAAACATTCTGATATGTCCTTTATGAACGGGATCAAATCCTCCAGAAAGAATCATGATGTCATATTTTTTCATTAAATCAAATTTTGATAAGATTAATTATGAGATTAAATTTGAAATTATTAACAAGCATTTGTAAATTAAATGAAAAAGCATCTTGTAATTTCAATGGCAGTAATTTACTTTTCAACGAAGTATTTAACAAATTCTATTTCTAAATAAATTAAATTAAGTTCTATAGAATAATGTCATCATAAGTTATCCTGAATTAAATTATTTTAAAATTTAATAGAAAGTCATTGCCATTTATGGTCATTAAATTGAATCATTTTTTTTGTATTTTTTGAGTAGGAAATTTTTTAAAGAAAGCATTGATTTTGCAAGATGTGATTTGTACGATTCAACCCTAGGGATTGTTTTAGGCGGAGTAACGATTTATCCAAATGCCGGTAGTCACTATTATCTAACATATTGTCCATTATTTAACAAATGGCTTGGCGATCAATGGAAACTTGAAATGACCAAGTCGGCTGATACATTTTTTGAAGATATCATTTTTGAATTAAGAAAAATGCCAAGATTTATCAGATTAAGGTATTTTTAATTAAAAGGAAGTATCGAAGTAATCTATTCCAGATTTGGTTGACTTTTGAAAGATCCCGATTTCGTTTCACTCATCGGGATAAATTCGACTTAAGTATTTGACTACGCCAAATGGCTTAGCAAATACCAGCCTCATTTACTTTCCGATACAATATGTAATGTAATACTGATTATCAGTTAATTATGTACTTTTGGCAACGAATGGGCAACAAAAAAGCAAATATCAAATGAAATCGTAATGCAAAGATAGGAAGAATTTTACGGATTTTTAGGCAATAAAAAAGCCCTTGATCTTCACCAAGGGCTCTGTTCAATTCAGGTTTCTTCTACTTAACCTTACTGGCTAAATCATTACCTGCTTTGAATTTGATTACTCTCTTTGGCATGTTCGACAAGAATTGAGTGTAATCGGTAGTTACAACGTGTAATGCAGTTAATGCATCTACCCATTCTGATGGAGCAACTACGGAGGCTGAACCATCGGCACGGGTTGCAGCATCAGGATAAATCACTGCTTTGTTGGTGGTGCAGTTGAATAACACAAATGTCAGGGAGCTTGCAAGCTCATCAGGATTTTGTGTATTCGGGTCCCAGGCAATATCCATAACCTGGTTGGGCTCTCCGGTAAGGGTAACATTGTTTACCGTGCTTCCATCAAAGTCACAGAGAACAACCTTTGAATGGTCAATTACAGGAGGATCACCTGCAAAGGCATTTTTTACGTTGATACTCGTGATTTTGTTGAAGGGCGACATTTTCTTCAAGCTACCGGCATAAACTTCATTGATGAGCGGCAAAACTTGCCTGACAAGGTCAACAGTGGTTGCGAATTTGTTTCGCTGTGTTACCTGTCCTTCAGTCTGAGGGTTCTTTACTTCAATCGGTTTTGAACGCATTACGTTTTTACCAAACTGCTTTGAAAAAACGGCAGTACCGAATTTCTTTTTGGTTCTGCCAGTGATCGGATTTTGTACAATAGCCATTTTTATAAAATTTAAAGGTGAATAACTCTTTTTAATTAAGTGGACTTGATACAGACTTGGTACGGCTTAAATACTTCGTTGTTCAAATCCGTTACAAAAATAGGTCGAAAAGCACCTGATTACAAGTAATATACTGATTATGAGAACGTAATGTATGCTTATGCTTTCTTTTACTTCAAATTGTTTAAAAATAAAAAGGGAGTTTTTGGCTCCCTTTTGTCATGTAGTAAGCTCGAATTTTCTTGAAGGATTATCGATTACATCGCTACCGTATTTGTTACGGATGTATTCGATTGTTTTCGGGCTTTTGTTGGCACTTTTGTAGTCAGGTGGCCGGTAATACCACATTACCTTTTTTGGTGCGAAGTAAAAGCCTGTTTGCTTTAATTGCTGACGGTGCGGGTAAGTGTTGCCACTCAGCCAAATCCAGTTACCGATTAATTCAATATTAATGCCATGTAAGCCGATTATCTGGTCAATGATTTCCGGGTACTTGATAAATTCCTGTTGCTCCTGTTCTGATTTCTCGGCAAACGAAAAGAACGGATTTTTCAGGATACTTTCATATTCAGCATTAATTTGCTGCATCGTGGCAGTTTCTCCGCCCCGGTCGGGATGGTGTTTTAAAGCAAGTTCTTTGTACCGCTTTTTTACTTCATCTAAGGAAGTACAATCTTTGAAAAAGTCTGTTTTCATTGCTACTGTTGATTAAATGTTAAAAAATCGCTGTGAGCTTCGCCTACGGCTCGCATAAAAAGAATAATTCATTAATGAAACCTTAAGCAACCAAAAAGCGGTGCGGTGGCTGAATTGCAAGGTTTTTGCGAAAAAAATACTACCCCCTGCACCTTTAAAAAATCAAATAATATTGCAGGGGTGTGGAGATTTTTTTTGCAAAACCCGTAGGGCTTGACCTTGCAAGAGCGGGGGCGGCTTATCTTTGCTTAAAGGTTTTATTAATGATACCGCTAATGTCTTCTGATTTTTAGGGGATGCACAGAAGCTGATGCGAGGTACAAATGTTTCCGGTGGGTGGGTTCAGTGGTACAATGTTTCTACGGGCGAAGTGGGTCGGCAATGGGATGGCTGCGGGCTGGAGGTTTTGGCTTGTGTTTTTGTTTTCAGGGCAGGGGAAACGGCAGGGTTGGGAAAAAAATATCGAACAAATCAGGGATGGCTGCAAAGTAGCAAGCTGCAAAACCTTAATGTAAAAATGATTAGTGGTGAAATGAACGGAACTGAAATGAAATGGAGCGTTGGTGGAGTGAAGCGGAACCGTTAGCGGAATGGAATGGAAGTGGAGTGAATGAACCTCTAATCTAAATTAAATCCTTGCTGCTTGCTGCTTTGCATTGGGTGGGCTTTGTTCTGATATTTTTTTTAGGGCTGGCAGCCGTTTCCGAAGGGCAGGCACAAAAACCATGACAAAACCGGAGCGTTGGAGTGGGTCGGATGAGGGATAGCCAAAATTGCCCCTCAAAGGGCAAAAAGAAAAGCTGAATCGGAGGTAGAATGCTCGATGTCAGGGGCGGGCAGGCTGTGCGGCTATTTAATATAATGTGCTTATAGGACAGCCGAATTATGACATTTATACCGCTGAAAATAGGCTGTACTATAAGATCACATTATGTTAATATAGCTTTGGGTTGTTTTTTTCTGGCACAAGCGTAACGGTGGTGGTGGTTGGAGTGAAGCGACTTTTTGCATTTGAGCGGTGGCGTGGCTCTTTGCAACCGCAATGGAGCGCAGCGGAATGAGGATTGCAATGTGCCACTGTGCGGTGGCATTGCAAAAAGTGTGACAGAAAAAAACAACAGAAGGGCTGGCGAGGGGGAGTGCCTATAAAAGACAGTAAAGCCCGTAACGCTTCATTTTAAGTGAGAGCGATGGATTTTATAGGCACGGGGGAAAATCTTACTTGAATGAGTCAATCAGAATTGCATTGCTTTATTGAATTTTTCCCCTCTCGTTTAATTTCATACATCAATTTATCCGCTATTCTCAATAATTCATCTGCTGTGATATTTGCATTATTGCACGTCACAGCTCCGATGCTTAGAGTTATTGGCCAATTCTTTTTTCTCATTTCAGAAAGAAGACCTTTTTGAAATCTTGATATTACAATTTTAGAAGATTCATAACTCGTTTCTGGTAATAATAATGCAAATTCATCCCCCCCAAGCCTGGATATTACATCAACTTTCCGCAAATTGTTTTTTGCAAAATCGACTATATTTATAAGCACTTGGTTTCCTATTGTATGGCCATAATTGTCATTTACAAATTTAAGATTATCAGTGTCAATATAAACCAAAGTAAAAGGGTGTTTGTATCGTTCCAAACGCTCCACTTCCATTTGTAACAATTCTGAAAATAGACGCGAATTAGCAGCACCAGTTAAACTATCAGTACGGGCTAATTTTTTTTCATGATCAAGTGAGATTCTAAATGAAGAAACAAGTATAGTTATTAAAATGAAAATGGTGATAATAATTAAACTATTAGATGCTATGATAAATGGATTAAGAAAATGAATAACCAAAGAAATATCTAAAAAAAACCAGGCAGTGAAACTAATTAATGATGAAAAGATCCCAACCCTACGACCAACAAACCAAGCCAAAAACGAAATAGGAATTACATATAAAAGGAAAAAATAAATCTGACATCCTAAGATAAAGTTTAGGATGAAAATAAAACCTACAAGCAAAAAACCTATAATAATATTGTATAATGGATTTTTCTTCTCAAAAAAAATATAAATACTGCAAATGTTCCTTGCTGATGAAGGGAACTGCTTTGAGCGACTCATAATATCTTATTAAATTTAGTGCTACATTATTTATAAAGGAAAATTTTATACAATTTCTTGATCTATCATGTATATTAACTCGCTTAAATTTTTGATAATGGGTACCTTATATTTTCCTATTTCACTATCCTTGACATTATTACCTCTATTTAAAAAAACTGCTTTCCAACCCACTGATAATGCACCTTCAATATCTGCCAAAAGGCTATCTCCTACATGTAAAAAATTTTGAGGAAGGACACCAAGTGTCTTCTGCACAAACTGAAAAATAGCTGGGTCAGGTTTAGCTGCACCAATATCAAAAGAATAAAAAACTTTTTGTAAATACCTGTTTAGCCCGACTGAATCAATTCCGCCAGATTCCCATGGAGTACAATTACTTATAGCTACCAATAATATTCCTTTTTTTGATAAAGATTCTAAAACGTACATCGTGTCATCAAATAAGAAAACTGGCGATGGCTGAAATTCGTCAATGAGTTTTTGTGGATTTTTGAATCCAATTATGCTACAGACTTTGTGGACAGCGTCGTGTAAAGAATAGTTTTTAGTTAAAAAATGCTCAAAAAAAAGAGGATATAACACTTCTTTAGATAAGCCGGTTTTATTTATAAACTCTGCACAAAAGCCATCATGACTAAGTTGAATAAGAGTGTTACCAATATCAAAGCTAATTATTTTAACTTTTTTCATTATTTTATTTTCGATTAATCTTATCTATGAAACCCGCTCTGAACCACAAACTCAGTATTCTCAACAAAAACTTCTTTCCCATTATTTGCCATAATAAGTTCTTCTTTTATAACTTCTTCAAATTCCTTTAAGCGATCCCCAAAAAGATGTTTTGCTGAAAAAGAAGTAGAATATAAATAACCAATAATACTTTGTATTTTCCATTCACGAATTAAAGGAATAGCTTCATAATGTGGATCATCATAACCATTATTTTTCAATGTGACAATATAAGGTTCATCTGGTGCGGAATATGTTGAGTTTCCAGCTCGACGTTTTTGGCCTAAAAACCCTTGGATAACTTCTTTAACTCTTTTTTGCCAAGGTTCATTACCAGTCCAAAAGCTTCCATCACCAATTAATGCAACACCGCCACCTGGTTCAAGGATGCTGTGAAGTTTTTGTAAAAGTGGGTACTGATCCATCCAATTAAAAGCTCTGCATGCAATGGCAAGTCGATAAGGTCCTTCATTGACAGATATTTCTTTATCAGATCGTTGTTGCCATTCTATTTTAAAACCTAAGGGCTCGTTTTTTTTTGCTTCGTTTAACATTTCTTCATCGGTATCAAATGCAATGGTTTTTTCGAAAAATGGCGCTAAAGGAAATGTCGACAATCCTGTTCCACATCCCATATCAAGAAGAATACCCCTTCCGTCAAGATTAAAACGATCCTTTAAGTGAATCGCAACCTGAGGTGGCAATCCAGGACGAAAGGCAGAATAATACTGTGCAGCACCTTTGAATAAATCAGCTTGTAATTTTTTATTGCTCATTTCTCTTTCTCCTATTTTAAAAGTCAATTTATTTTTAATTTGATAAAGCTATTTTGATGGCTCTTTCGTGTACAAAACCCTCTCTGATTATTTTCGGATATTGTCCTTCACTACAATCTATAATAGTCGTATGATTAAAAGCAGGGCAGATCCCACCATCAATTATTATATCAATTTTTATTTTTGATTTCTTAATAAAACTTAGTACTTCCTCTATTGATAAAGCAGGACCAAGATGATCTTTATCCAAGGAACAAGAGGTATTAACAGTTGTAGCGGCTAAAGGTATAGACGCAGAACAAGCTATTTCACCAAACAGCATAGGTGGACTAATAGCTAAGGCAGACGTTTGGTCAAACGCAAGATATTTAGAAGCTATATTTTGATCCACCCAAGGAAGAAGCAGAGTAAGTTCACCAGGCCATAACTTTTCAATTAACATTTCAGTTTCGTTTTCTATTTTAAAAAATAATTTAGAAAGTAACTTATTTGGTAAGATAAAAAGAGGTTTTTTGTTTAATGATCTTTCTTTAGCGTTAAAGATTCTTTCAATGCATTCTTGATTTTCAGCTTTACAACAGAACATATACCATCTGATGGTTGGTATAATGACAATGCCATCATTCAATAATATATGAACCGCTTCACTAATGGCTTCGATAGATGGTTTTAGTATTTTAGTCATGGTTTTTACTTTTTATACAAAAATTAATTTTTGATTCAAATGAAATTGCATTTTGATTTGACAGTACTAATCTGATTGCTTCATTTGCTATATCATATCGACTAACTGCATTAATAGATAGGCGCTCAAAACCAGCATTAGTTTGATCATAATCCAAATACCCCAAAACCTTTGTATTAGCAATAATACCTATATCCCATAATAATCCTTTAATTGTTTTCGGGTAACCATTATATGCCCAAACACAACCTGAACTATCAGTAATAATAGATTTAAACTTCTCTATTTCTAAATGAGTTGAATTTTCAAGAAGGCTTAAATCCTCAATGACAACTACACGAACAAAAATTTCAGGATAATAAGAATTTAAAATATCTTTGGCACATAAAGATTCCTCAGCCATAATATCTCCGATAGCAATTATTGTTATTTTTAAATCACCTAACATATCACTTTGTAATACCCGCCACGATTTACAACTATCTTCTTTTATAAAATTAGAAAGAGAAGAAATTTTCTCTAATTTATTTTTGTTAATAACCATTATGTTTATTTGGTTATAACTTTCCATCATTTCATTGAAAAAGATAGCGGCTGCTTTAGCTGTGACAGGCATATAAATTTTTACATGAGATTGATTTCTGCCAATAAAATTGTCGACAAATCCAGGATTGTGGTGGGTAGAACTATTATTCCATCCCAAACTAGTCAAAATAATATTTACAGATGGATAAGAAGGCTGCCATTTCAATTTTTTAAGTATTTTCAAAAATTTTAGATGTTGGGCAGTTAAGCTTTCAAAAATTGGAGCAAAAGCCTCATAAGAAATTAACACAGCATGATTTCCTGCCATAGAAAATCCTTGAGACCAAGCATAACATAGATGTTCATTAAGAATCTCAATTACATTTCCATGCGTACTATAAACTAAATCATTTAAGTTGCAATATTTTAACTTAGTAATTTCTAAGATTTTATCAAATTTATTAGATGCAAGTTCATCTGGACTAAATACGATAATATCTTTAGATTCTTTCATTCTATTAATTAAATCTTTTATGATTGTATCAATAGGACTTTCTGTGTTATAAATTGTCTCTTTTAATAATGTTTTATGACCTTTATTAGCTTTATGATTAAAACCAAAAAGATTTTTAGAGGAAGGCAGACATTGTGTTACCTCCTCAAAGGGAGAACCATCATCATCAAATAATTCATTAGGAACATAAGACAATAACCAGTTTTTAACCATTTCTAATTCACAGGTGTCTTTGGATGGATTTTTTAAGATTGGTTTATGTGAATTGCAACTTCCTTCAAAAAGACGTGTGCCAAATTTTTCCGGAGCTGTCCATCCTTTTGGAGATTCAAGGATGATAATAGGCTGAAGTAAAGTTTTTGAACTGATCAGGTTTAAGTAAGCCAAATTAAATGCTTCGGCAATCTGCTGGTGATTATCACCAATAAACATTGGTATTAATCCATAACTATTAAATAATTGTTCATGCTCAATGCGGGATTTTAGGGAATATAATGACTTAGACCCCATTTTATAACCATTAGCATTGATAACAGGCAATATTTTTCCATCATTTGATGATAAAAATTTAAACCCTTGCCATGAAGCATGAGCAATTGACGTTTCAAGCTCTCCATCTCCGATAATACAGACAGAAAAGCTTTTGGGATTATTTAATGCATAACCTTGAGAAAATGCCAATGCTGCTCCTAATTCACCACCGGAATATAACATCCCCGGGTAATGCGGAGTTATTTCCGTATTGAAACCATTGTTAGAAGCAAATGCATTAAATAAATTAGCCATTCCTTCTATATTTCTTTTATATTCTGGATAAACCTTCTCAAGGGAACCTTCCAAAAATAAATTTGATAGTATTGCTGGACCAGCATGTCCGGAACCAACGATTAACCGAATTTGCTGACCTGACCGACGTGATAAATCTGAGGCGTGTGCATAAATTGCATTAACACCAGGGCAAGCACCCCAATGACCTAAAATTCCTTGCTTAAAATGATGAAGACTTAGTTCTTCTCTAAGAAGTGGGTTATTTTTTAAATAAAGCATGCCAACGCTAAGATAATTAGCAGCCCTCCAAAATAATTGAATCGATTTTAAATTTGGTTCAAGTAATTTCATAATAGTAAAAACTTATTCTGGAACACGAAATCCTTTAAGTATTTCATTGCCAAATCTTAGATACCATAGACTCCTGTAATCTTCCCAAACTAATGGGCGTAAAGTAGTTTTTAGAAAAATTTTCTCTATTTTAACTCTAGCTTCTAAAAAATAGCCAAGATCTAAAGCAGTTGGGTCTAATAAATTATTATTATGTTGCTGATGTAATTGTAAAACATTAATCGTTGGGAATTTTGTTGTATATTTTATGAATTCTTGCATATATGGTAAGAAAACATCATGAGATTCAATTCCAATAACATAAGTATAATTAACTTCCATTCCTGCCTCAACACACTCTCGCATTATATTTTTAGCATGAACAAGTGTCAATTCTCTTTTAGAATCTTTTAGCAGATGTCTACGCTCAAAACACTCTAAAGAGACACAGTACCCAAATGAGGGGATTTCTCTTAAAGACTGAATTGCCTCTGATGAAACAAGCATCGAGCCTAAATAAAAAATCCTACCTTGAAAATTAAAATCTTTTAAAACATTATTTAATGTAAGCAAAAAAAGTAACAAATCTTTTTCAGTTTGGTAACATCCTGTGACAACTGAAACTTGAATAAGATGAGAAAGATCAGACAGATCATGTTTATTAATCCAATTATAAAAGAATTCACGTATATCTTGTTCTGATTCCATTCGTTTGCGATCATGTGGTACTTGATAAGCCGTATAACAGAACTCACATCCTCGACAAGAGGTTCTTGAATTTGGATTAATATTTAATGATGTTCCTAATCTACGAGGGTAATGAGAATCACAAAAATCTTCAGTTGCACCAATTGTTTTGCCTATTTTATAATTGTCCAAATAAAGTACTTCCTCGGATATCCTAAATGGACTTTTGGGATTAACCGCTAATGCAAAATAATAATCCAATTCATTTAGATCAGCAGCATAAGAAAAAATAGAATCATTACCATTTAAATGAAACGCTGTACGCATCCTATTGTAAGTAACATCCATTGTTACACCAAAAAGATTTAGAGAAATAAAAAGAGCATCTTCAAAAGGGACCCCATAATTCTCTGCAAATGTTTTAATCTGTTCAATATTTAATTTCATAATTTATTTACTAAAGGTGAAGACATCGAAGAAACAAAATCGACAATCGAATTTCTTTTTTGCATAATTAGAACAATAGTCATAATAGGAACAGTAATTTCTTTAAATTTTTGGATAGTTTCGCCTACATCTCTCAAAAATGCATCTCGGCGGCACTTATCAATACTATTGATTTTAGGATATGTATTTAGGAATTCAGGATAACTTACTTTATCATAATGATACAATGAATAATACCGTTTCATGAAGCACATGACAAGATCAGGCTGATTTAGTATTTCTATCATTCGCTGTTCAACCTTGTAAAACACTCTAGTGTTAACGGTTTCTTCATATGAGGGATAAATCTCGTATAAATATTTTCTAAATAATTTCTCAATTTCGAATGTAACCGCTGATTGAGTTTGTAAAAAACTATTCCAAATTAAAACTAACGAACCATTCTCTGCTAACACTTCTAAAACTTTCTTATATTTTTCTTGGTTTTGAGTTAAGTGGAACGCTTTAAAATCAATAATCACATCATAATACGAGGAAAGAGCATGATATTGCTCAAAATTTGTACCAACAACATTAACATTTGAATATGTTGTATTTGTGTCCTGAGTAAATGGAATTATATTCTTTCTTGTTTCTATTCCGATAATATCGCACCCAAACTCAGCAATTTTTTTAAGTGTTTTACTACTATCGCTTTCAATCTCCAATATTTTTTTGGTGGGTGTAATATTTAGATTGTTCTTAAGATCATCAAACATTATATTCGGATATCCGGGTCGCACCGAATCATAATTTTCATGATTAACGAAATATGAATCAAATATTTTTCTACCATGTAGTTCCATATTAGTTATTTAATAAAATGTATTAATCATTTTTTCTTATTAGTCTACCAAAAGCAATTAATGAAGTAATAACCACTTCAGCATTTATAACTGCACTATCAATTATTTTATTACCAAGTTCAGCAGATGCAAAAGCAGCATCTCCAATAATACCATCGTGTCCAAGACCAGAATCATTTGAATGCCAAGGCCATGAAACAGCTTTATCAAGAATTAGTTCACTAACACGAGTTTGATCATTTTCTTCCAATGGAGGAGGAATGAGTTCTGTATTTACTAACTCTGGGGCTAATGCTAACATAATTGATGTTTCGCTTTTGCCACCATGAACCTCACTAAACTTTGATCCAGATTTTATTCGTGATAAAGCGCTTGGATGCATTACAATTGTAGCAACAGAATATCGAAAACGAAATTCTTCAATCAATGTATCGAGTATTCCTCTATTACCTCCGTGACCATTAACTATAATTATATTCCTAGCAGGTTGGGAATCTATCAGTCCTTTTATTAGTTCATGGAATAATTTTACGAACAGCTCGGTTGAAAACGAGATAGTACCAGATGCCCAAATATGCTCACTTGAGAGGCTAATTTCTAAAGGAGGTAGTAACCAAAGATCATATTTTTTGTAATACTTGGAAACCATTTTTCTTGCAAAACCATTCGCTAAAACGGTATCAGTGTTTAATGGTAAATGCTTTCCATGCTGTTCTGTAGCACCAACAGGTATGCACAATATAGAATCTGTAGTAAGGAAGTTTTGAACCTCAATGGAAGTAAGGTTATTGAAAAAACGCTTGGAATCAATCATATTTCATCATTTTTTGTTTATTTTATCGACTAATAAATATCTGTTTTAAACGGAATACAACCAATCAATGATTTATTTATTACATATTTTTTCCAATAATTCAAATCTGATAATTCACCATTTTGAGGAATCTTATTACGTAAATCATTCTCCAATTCATTATCTTCCCATAATTTTAAATCTGTTGAGAGACAAACTTTTTTTGATTTTCTTTTCAAAATAGTTAAAAGGGATTTACATTTTTCAGGTTCTCCTTCACGGATAATCAGATCAATCAATCCAAATGGAATTGCGTTTAGATATAATTTTGATAGCAAGGAAAATCCAGCGCAAACCCTTGGATTAATTTCATGAACAATAAAATAATCATTAAAAAAACAACCATCAATACCAAATGCCCCTCTATAACAAGACACGCTAATTAGTTTCTTTAAAATAATTAATATATTTTTTTTCGCTTTTATTATTAATTCATTTGGTAGAGAAATAGGGATTAAAATTCCTGATGCTTTAACCTTAAAATCTTTGCTATGAAAACCAACTATAGCCTCAACAGGACCAAATAAGATATACTGATTATCATTTATAAAACCATAAAAAGTTGCAGGGATACCCTCATTATAAGGTGCAACTCTAACCCCGTCACATTTTAAATATAATAACGTACATATTTTTTTTATAATTTTTAAAGGTGTATCAGGATGAATCATATAAACATAATCGGATCCCATTGCAATGAGCCCTTTTACATCACCAGATATTATACATGGTTTATTTTGTATGCAATAATCAAATAAGTCGTCAAATAGAAATCCATCTAAAAAATCCATATAAAAAGGGTTATAACCTTTTTGTCCTGCAGTCAGTACAGATTGATATTTCTTTTTTTCAATATCACACCATGTTGAATGCCTTCTACCAATTACAACTCTACCATCTAAACTTTCTGCACTTACGAAAGATCCAGCATATACTATTGCTTCTTTTAATGGATCAATTCTATGCAAGAAATTTTTAACTTCGTTGCTAGGATTCAATAAACCTTCATTGTGTGCATGAAAAAAATCAGTTATACTGCTGGTTTGATTTTCAGGTAAAGGGACATTTGTAACGCTTGCTGCGCCGGAATCAATAAAAAAATTACGAATAAGTTCTGAACCTGCTGACGATCCATATAAAAGTAATTTTTTATTACATACTATCTCTTCCAAATTCATCTTAATGGATTCTCGCAAATAGTTTATTTGCAATAAGCTAATATGTTCACTGACCCTAATCATATAAGCTTATTTATTTTCTTTATACAATCTGTACATAGATCGCATGAGTTATAATAATGTTCAATATTAATTTTCTCCCCATTTTCTTCAAGAAAATGAAATAATCCAATTGGTCCTTGATTTGATAAAATGGATATTATGTTATTATTTTCTGGATTATATCTTAGCAGAATATCATCTATTTTCTCATTAAAAACATTTCCAATTACTAATCCTCGACAAATATTAATATTCCCATTAGGTTGTACACGTAAACTTTTCACATCATACGGTGAATTTGAAAACTTTGACTCACCACAATGACTTGAGAAATCAATGTCGCCTTTTTCATAATACTTTTTAAGATATTTTTTAGCTAGACCTGATGGCACAATGTTGTTCCCTTTTGATGTTTTTATACCATATTTACTAATTGACTCAATAATATTTCTGGTTTTGTTATTATAAAAATTATCACTTTCTTCAGAAACAACCCAAGAAGGATGAATTTTTATATTTTCAAATTTGAAGGAAATCACATTTTTGATAAAAATCTCTACATAATTTATTTTAATAATTTCTTGGTGAAAGGCATCTACTGATAACAATATTTCATTAACTCCAGACTCAATAATTTTCTTAACCGTAACTCGTATCAAATCTTCATTATTTGTGAAGTAACCATTTGTAATGATCTCTCTATTTTTTATTCCACAATTTTTACCTATTTCATGAATATTAGCGGTTATTTCTGGATATAAAAGAGGCTCACCACCATATGTCATTATAGACTTTATATTGAAATTGATCGAGATGAATTCTATAAATTGCTTTATTATATCAAAATCAATAAATGAGTTATCCAAAACCCCTTCATCAATAATAACGGAGCAATGTTTACAACCACCACTGCATTTTTTGGTGACCAAAAATTCTAAACGTTCAATATTAAAATATTTCAACATGGTTTTTATAAGTATTTAGGGTTTTCATATATATTTAAAATTTACAAGACCCAAAGAAATTGCATGGAACCAAGCAGACTCGCTAAAGATTTTTTTATAATTTTTACCTGTTGAAGAGACATAAAAATGTGTTATAAAAACCATAAATTCTCCTTTCCGAAATCAGGGATGTTGTTGCTCTCGAAATGTGGGTATTTTTCTGCCACCATTTCGGGGTATTTTACAGTAACTGGCATGTTTTGCTGTGTTACCGATGTCCAGTACATGCGGCTGAACTGGTAAACCTGGTCTATCAGGTCGTTGATGAGTTTGCTGTTTTCCAGTAGTTTTTCATCGGTTGACTGGATATTGAGTTTTACCGGAAACGGGTATCCATCTCTGGAGCCGGGCATGGTTGTGCCATACCTCGTGTTATTGCAAAGTAAAAACTGATTTCTGCCAATGTTTACAAAGGTTCCGCTGTTCGGAATCATGTTGTTTGACGGGCAGGCTTTATCGAAGATTACCAGGTCACGGGATTCGGTCTTGTTCACAGTAACTACTATTACCGGAATATCTCCGAGGTTTAAACTATACAGGACTTCCAGGATTGGTTTCAGGTCTTTCCGGCTCATCCGCTTGTAAAAATGGATTACGAGGCGTTCAACACTTTTGTTCTTCTCAACAAAGTTTTCGACTGCATCACGGATCGAACCTGCCAGCATGGTTGTGGAATGTGCCGAATAGCAGTTGAAACTCTGGAAATGACCATCGTTTGAGAAACAGAAAGCGCTGCCAATGTACCGGCTTGCCATATTCCGGGATTTGAAAGCACCTACGCCTACTATTAATTCATTATAAATGGTTCGTTCCAAACGCCAGGGAACGCCTTCCAATTTTGCCAGAATTGCGATGGCAATGTTGGGCATACTGTAATTGAAATCGAGTGCGTTTATGGTTTCTGTTTCGATTACCTGAGAAGTAATGCCGTATTTCAGCAACTCGTATTTTACCTTGTAATACAGGCTGTGTATGGCTTTATCCGTTGTTTCTTTCGGATGCGGAGTGATGTAGATTGCCAAATATCTTGTCCCTGAAATACGGGGCCAGTTTTCAATTTGCTGTTGAACCTCCGGTATCGGGTTATTTTTATTCGTGAAAACAATACTCTTGTTGATGTCAACAAAGTAATTCATCTTCAGGAAGTCCTTTAAACTCTTTACATTCGGCTTAACCTTACCATCGAACCAATTCAGCAGTTTATCTGCCGTTGGGCGGTCGTTTTCATGATACAGCAGAATGAACTCAATTTTATTCAGTGGGGTCGGGGTGAAAGGACCATTCTTAACCAAACCCATAAAAGGGTTCAGGTCTGTTTTCTTGTTTCCGAAAATGAGCAGGTTGCTGTCTTTAGTAGTATTGAATGACCTGGGTTTCGGAACCTGAATAAAGTCAGAGGATTTGACCGGAATTATTTCTTTGAATTGTGGTGTGTCAATATGTGTTTTGACAAACCAGGATATTTCGTTGTAAAAGAATTTCAACTTGTTGGGGATCAGATTCGGCTCCCATTTAAAACCCAATGCTGAACGCAGGGAATTGCTCAATACCGGACGGACTTTGCTTAAATCCAACTTGGCTTCATCGGTTAATTTGTTGTAGGGGATAAGCTGACGGTTGTAAATTACTTTATGGATGGCTTCGGTGGGTGCGTTTATTTTGTTCAGTCCTTCTTTGAATACTTTGCTGATGCCTTCGTAGGAAATTACCAATTCCGGGAAATCGGTTATGCGTTTAATCTGCACCTTTATAACAAAGCGTTTGAAAATAAAGAACTGCCCGGTGCTTGCTTCTTTATCCCAGAACCAAAATTCATTGTCGTTTATGAAATTTGGCTTTGAAACGCTTGCCACTTTGTTAAAATAGCGGGAAATGAGCCACTGATAGTAATGTTTTGCAAAACGAGGGCTTTTATGAAGGATTACGGTCAGCTTTTTTTCATCGGGACTTGGTTCAAAGTTTACGTATAGATATTGTGCAGTGGGGTTCAGTTTCGGAAATAAATCTTCAATATTAACAGGCCATTCGGTTTTGTGAATTGAAAACAAGCCATCTGCTTTTTCGACAGAAAAAGAAAATTCGGCAGTTTCAGCCGGATGGTTGAATGTGAGAATGTTTAATATGAGATTTTGGTCTGCCATTATTCTTTTTTATCTGTTCATATCTGTTTTTTAAAAGAGTGTTTTACCATATTTTACCAACCAATCACTTGCCTGCTTGTAATCAGGACATAAAAGAGACAACTTCAACCAAAAGGATTGCGTATGTTTTAAAATTAAAGTGTGCGTTAATTCGTGCAGGATTAAATAATCAATCACATACTTTGGGGCTTTTATCAAACGCCAATTAAATGACAAGTGATTATCTTTTGAACAATTGCCCCATTTGGTTTTTGTATCACGAACGAAAACCTTATTGTATTTGAATTTGTGCTGAGAAGCAAGCTCTCGTAAACGAGCGGTGATATAGTCTTTAGCTTGCGATTTGTACCATTTTTCTAATAAAACTGAGTTGTCAATATCGAAATCCGATTGATATGCCTCGCCAAACAACAGAATTTGACCTTCTTCTAATTTTACAGGGTTAATTTGCTCCTGACTAAAAAATGATTGTTGTTTTTTAATCCAACCTTCTTTCTGGGAAAGCAAACGGGAAATATCATCCTGAGAGAAATCCTCAGGAATAATCAGCTTAACACGTTTTTCTTCATTCACGTTGATGCGTGCGTGTTTTACTTTTTTTCGTTCGATGATATATTCAGTTTGCAATGTCATTATAAAGCATAGTGTTGAATTAATCTGTTCAGTAGTTTTTCAGCAAGTTCAGCATTACCGCAAAGGTCTAATTGCTCATACTTATCATCACACAGCAAATAGGCAATTTCAGCCATTGTGTTTCGTCTCTCCTGATCGCTTTCCTGCCAACCTGTATAGCGTTTGTTTTTAATGCTTTTGCCGATTTCAAAGGCAAGAGCTTTGGCTTCATCTTCCGGTAGTAAGTCTCCTTTCAGGTTTTTGATTTCCTGAAAAATGGTAAACTCACCCAAATCCTCAAAGCCCATCCGCTGTGGCAAACTTTCCGCCTGTTCCACTTCGTTGAAGAGTGTTTCAAGGTCATTTAAAATGTCTTCTATTGATTTTGCTTTTTCACGCTTCTGCTTTATAAGAGCTTCCAGACGTTTAAGGTAATCAATGTAAACAGGATTTTGCAATTCATTTTTACGAACAACCGTTTCAATATCCCTGATAATCTTTTCCGCTTTATCATCAGGGCTAAGCTTGGTATTATTGATTTTATCAATGTAATTGCTGTCTATTTTCACTTCCGGTAAGTGACCCCTGAAATCCAAAACTTTGGTGCTGTCCTGTAATAGTTTTCTTGTCTTGGCTGCATAAAATTCAGCATCAAAATCAAGTCGTTTGAACTCGGACAGGTAAATTTGATAGATGGTAAGCAGCCACTGATATTTTGCGAAATACGGAATCAGCAGTGCACTTGGGGAAATTGCTTCGTATAACTGGACTACTTTCCGAAAGTCTTTTTCAAATTCGTTCCTGTCAATGGTGTTGAGAATCCTGACTATTTCAATAGTACATTGATAAGTATCTTCAAGTTTGATTGATTCAAAAGGTTGCATTGCTTTGTCAAGCAGTTCTGGAAACTGAAGGAATAATTCGGCTTCATCTTTGAAAGTCCCAATATCGGCAGGATCATAGTTCAAAGCATTGTTTAAGTCTTTGAAAATGCCAAGATAATCAACAATTCTTCCGCATTGTTTTGATACTCCGGTTGGTTTGTCATCATAAGGACGGTTGGTGCGTGCAATTGCCTGCAGCAGGGTATGGTCTTTAAAGGGACTATCCAAATACATTGCCTGCTCAATGGGTGCATCAAAACCGGTCAGCAACATATTGCAAACAATCAAAATTTTCAGGTTGTTGCCATTTTTTATTTCTTCGGGAGTAATCCGCTTTTTAAACTTTTTCACAATTTTCTTTAAATCACCATCATTCAGATAGTGATCTTTGAAAAGATTGTAGCGATCCTCCGGCTCGTTGTGCATTTTGCTGAAAACAATCTGGATTTCGCTTGTATCGAAGCCATTTTTTAGCAATTCATTATAATAGGTAACGCAGGCTTCTTTGTCCACAGCAACAACCTGAGCCTTGAAGCCATCGGGTTCAACCTTTGTTCTGTAGTCTTCGGCTATATCTTTTGCTACCAGTGCAATTCTTTCAGGCTTCTTGATTATGGTTTTCCAGGGTTGAACTCTTTTTTGTACTGCCTGTTTTTCTTCTTTGCTTAATTCCTTAGAAAGCTCATCCCATCCTTTTTTCAGGTTTTCCTTATCTAACTGTAAATCGGTAGGGCCAAAGGTGTAAATGATTTCAACGGTTGCACCGTCATCAATTGAATCTTTTATGCTGTACCTGTCCAGATATTTTTCAAATTCATTGGTGGAAATTTTACCAAATTCCCTTATCGTTTTCGGAATGGGCGTACCGGTAAAAGCAAAACGGCTTGCTTCAGGTAAAACAGCCTTTAGTTCTGAATGAAAATCGCCATACTGAGTACGATGTGCTTCATCAATCAGTACAAATACATTTTCCCTTTCATCTTTGAGGTCGCCTAAATCCTGAAACTTCTGAATGGTGCTGATAATTACTTCACCGGATTGTGCTGTGATTTTTTGTTTTAACTGACCAATGTTTGTAGGTTTGAACGTGTTTGGAAAGTCGCATTCTTCAAATGTGTCACCTATCTGGTCTTTCAAATCTTTACGGTCAACTACAATATAAACGGTGGGGTCTTTAAGTAAAGGATTGTTGCGGAGTTTGTAAGCGGTGAATAAGATGGTGAGGCTTTTCCCTGAACCCTGAGTATGCCAGATTACACCATGTTTCATTGCCTTACCGATTACCCTGTCAACGATTTTATTAGCTGCCCTGAATTGTTGATACCGGGCAACTTTTTTTACAATTCCAGCCTCGGGAGACCTTTCAAAAACAATGAAATTTTGCAGAATATCCAACACACGTTCGGGTTGAAGTAACCCGCAAAGCGATTGTTTCATTTGCTCGTATGCAGGAATATCAAGATCCAATAAACCTGTTTCGGGGTTCTGAATGGTAGAAAAAGTATTGTTTTTAATTACAGGATTGTTTTCTGGATTATGGACTGACAGGTCTTTCCACTCGAAAAAGAATGATGCAGATGAACCCAGAGTGCCGTATTTGGAGAACTTGCCATTGGCTGCAACGCCAAACAAATTACAGATGTATAGTTTTGATGCTTTGCTGTCGTAGCGACCTAATTGTTTTATCCCTTCAAAATAATTTGAGTTCTGTTTTGCCCTTTGCTTTGCTTCGATGCAGATTAGAGGAATACCATTTATGAGTAATACCACATCGGGCTTTACCAAATCACTGCCCTGAACCCAATACTGACGAGTAACAATGAAACTATTATTCCAGATGTCTTCAAAATCAATGATTCTGATGGTTTTATCGTCCTGGTCAATCTTAACATTAACACCTTTCGTGATAAGCTCCAGGAATAGTTCATTTGCTGTTAATGAATTGGGGTTATTGAAAGGGGCATACAGAATATCCATAACTTTTTTGGCATCGGCAGCGGTAATGCTGTTGATGCTTTGGATTTTTTCGGATAAAATTGTATCAATTACCGGGTTTGAAATCGGACGTTTGTATTGTTTCAAATCCTCATCAGGGCGGGGTGTCCAGCCCAAAAGACTTAACCAATCAAAGATTGGCATTTCTACTCCGTGTAATTCTGAAATTTGTGTCATAATGTTATTCAATTACGGCGTTAATTCTTTCTAAAAACTGACTTTCTTTTTCTTTGAAATCATCCTGAACTTCATCTTTTACTGAATTATTAATAAAAGACAAATCAATGCCATCTACAATAAATTTTGTATCAGAGCCATTGCCGTCAAAGAGGGAATTACTTTTTGACTTTGATGCGAATGTTTCTGAAATTGAGGAAGAGATAGGATACAACAAGCCTCCTGCAATTACATTTTTACTTTGTTGATAGTAATTGATGTATGTATGAATCTGGAAAAAGTCGGTGCGGTCAAAATCAATCTTCCTGAAAAGCATTTGTTTGTATTTTGCATCCCAAACCAAAACATCGTTATTCCTTTGCATTACAATATCTGGAATCAACTGCTTTTGATGATACTTTCCGGAATATGTTATAGGTTTATCATTTCTGATACTCCAACCTTTTGCAGCTAATTTCCTTTTTAACAAGGATTTTAGGTAAAGCTCCCAAACCTCAGCCATGTCAATAAAAAAGCTATATCCTTTGGTTTTATCTTTATCCTGAATGTTGTTGCCTATACTCTTACCTTGCAATAAATCCCAGGAAAAAACAACAACTGGTTTAAATGACTGATAGATGTCCTTATAGCGAATATTTTGATACTCAGAGAATGAAATATGCCTTTTTTGCAAACGGGCAGATTCAAATTGAATAATTGCATCCTGAGTATTATTTGGTGTGTTCAAAGAGCCTAAATGATAATCCTTTAATAGGATGTTATATGCCTGGAGTAGTATCTGAGCAATTACTTCATTTGCTTCTTTTTCTCTGTAATTTGAAATAAGCTCGGATGAAGTAAATAAGGTTTTTATTGACTTCTGAATGTTTATGCGACCTCTTATAGTTTGACCTCTGTGGGTTTTAGTTATTGTATTTCTTGGCAAACCATGCTTATTAGCTTTTGCCAGCATATTAAGCCATAGAAATGAAATGAGTTTTTTTATCAGAAACTGAAAATCCTGACGATGATTCAGCGTGTGACTTGATTCAGTGAGCTTAACATTGAAAATTTCTTCCAGCATTCTGAATAAATGCAGCTCGCCAAACCTTGGTTTTATTAATATCTTATAATAATTATCCTTGTATTTAAATGTGGCTTCGCCCACTAAACGACCAGCCCACCATGTGCCGGAATAATAGTCGTACTCAGCAACTGGTAATTTTTCGTCGTTGTAATAGTCGGAACTGAAATGAAATGTATTGATTGTTGATACTGAATGGGCAAAAAAATGCAATACCTCTTCTTGTTCGGGTTTTAACTTAAAAGGTGAGCAATCATTTGCTTCAATTAATATGTATTCAGCATCATTCATTATTCAGTAAGATGTTTTGAAACAGATTTATTTTTTCTTGTTGTGCCTGTTTATCCATGTTTCCTAAAAAGGCTTCAAGCATTGGTTTTATCGAAATTTCCCATAGAACTTTTACAGGACCATTAGCTTTGAATAGTTTTAGGCGAGGGAAACCTTCAATATCACGGAACGAACAGAAAATATCAACTACCTCAGCAAAAAATGTATGACCGATTTCGAACTGTTTGCCCAGTTCATCCATTGCTTTAATATGATTATTGAACAGTTGAGCCCTGTTTACAAAGGTGTCAATATCTTCATCGGAAATTCTTACTTCGAGATTGGCTCTTTTTTCAATCATCATATTCCGCAAAACACCTGCACTAAAACCGTAGAAAAACCAAACAAAGCGACGGCGAAGTGCAAAATCAATGCGTTCCAATGAAAAGTCAATTTCGTTCATAGTGCCTATGATGTAGAGGTTTTGAGGCACCTTTATTGTAAAACCGCCAATGGAAAGTTTTATTTCTTCCTCTCTGTTTTCGAGACCAGAAAAAAGCTCGCCAAACAAACGGGATAAGTCTATTCTGTTTATTTCGTCAAGAATTAATACATGGGGATAATCATCTTTCCTGACTTCTTCAATAAGGTTAAGAAAATAGCCTTTTACCGGAATGGTATTGCCTTCTTTAATTTGAATACCTGCAATAAAATCTTCAAAAGTATAGTTCGGATGAAGCTGTAACCGATGAATACGAGGGGAAGTAACATCAGGATTGTCTTTGAAATATGTTTTTACATTTTCCCTGTTGCTGAAGTAATGCTGATAAATCAAGGTTTTTGCCAAAGCTTTGGCTGAATGGGTTTTGCTTGTACCCGGAGGGCCATATAAGATAATTGATTTTTTATATTGTAGTGCCTGAAATTCATTAAAACTTGTTTCACCCAAGTTAAAATTCCAGATATTTCGGATTTCATCATCATAAAAAGTGAAATCAGTTTCACCACTGTATTCTGATATTTTTTGACGGATGTATAGGATTTGTTCTTCACGGTTAGCTTCTTTAATTTCTTTTGGGGCATCATCGAGCAATTTGTGAAATGCACCATAGATTTGGTTTTTATGACCTTCGGAATAAACAGGTTCGTACTTGTCGGGGTTAGCCAAATGCAATAATATGTTGTACATTGTAAGCAAACCTTCGGGTATTAAATGCCATACATCGGGATCAACGATTGTGCTTGTTTCACTATCCCAATTAAAACGACATACGAGGCACATTTTTTCAACCATTTCATTTGCCTGCTCTAAGGTTTTAATATTACCGGCAGCAACTGAAAGTTTAAGCTGTTTGCAAACCAAAAGGATTAAAGCAATTTCATTCGGCTTATTGTATTTTAAATAAGGTCCTGCAGATCCAAAACCATTATCGGGAATAACATTGTCTTTTATGGGAACCGTAAGAAATTCGCCAAGTACATTTATAGGAACTTCCTTTTTGAAGTTTTTACGAAAATCGCTTGGAGCCATGCACCATAACCAATTGGCATGGGCAAATACCAGGCGACTTTCATAAGTTGCACCCTCAAACTGTTTTTTAATTTTATTATCGAAGCTGTCGCTGCCTTCAAGGTATTTAACAATGAATCTTTGAATGTTATCATCAAGTGCTGTGATGGTAAAAACATCTTTTTCATCAGTCAAAAAACTATTGTCCTGCAAAATGCAGGCACTTATAAATTCATTGTATAAATCATATACTCGTTGATCTGCCCAGTCTGGTTTCATACGCTGTTGTTGTTAATTTGCCAAATCAATTGTTTTAAAAAACTTTTGCCCCAGAGTGTAGGGAATATCTTTGTTGTGCTGCAACCTGCCAATGATTATTGCAGGGTGTGTTTTTATTTTCCGTGCATACTCATAAAATGCTTCTTCGGTATCAGGCAGGTTTTCTTTTAGTTCGGCTTCTTCCTCGTGTGTGAATGTCCATTTTACGGCAAACTCATCTGCTTCCTTTTCTTTTTCGAGGTCTTTGTCTTTGTATTCGATCTGCTCTAAGAAAATTTCTTTTTTGCCGTGCAAGAGGATATGTCCTGCTTCATGGAAAAATGAGAACCAAAACTTATCGTTTCGTTTGCCTCTGCCAGTGAGTTGGATTAACGGAGTATCGTTCATCCAACGTGTTGCACCGCTGATAGGGGCTTTAGGCAGAAATGGCGTATGAACCACTTTAACACCGGCTTTTAAGCAAATATTCTGGAGCTGATGAAAGAAATCACCGGGCTGCTCTGCCATTACTGACTTAATTTCCGGTAATATTTCCTTGAAGGTTTTTTCGGAATAGGGTTTTGCCTGAATTTGCTGGGCGGAAAGCTCACCTTTTCGCAACCAGGCTGAAATGGCATAAGGTTCTTTGGTATGTACCAAAGAAATGCGAAACGCCACTTTTAACTGTTGGTTGCAATAGTAATCCTCCCAGGATTTGTGAGAAGCCACACCGAAGAATGCCAAAAGTTGTGCTGCCATTGCCTGTTTTGAGGGCAGGGCATTTAACCAGCCAAACTTAACCATTTGAGCCAAAGGAAAGTTCTTTGCCCAAACAACCGCTTTTTCGATAACTTCCTGACGTTTAACACGGGCAAGATATTCATCGTAGCCACGCTGACTGTTGAGCCAGAAATGAGCAGGGATTTTTGTTACATTCTCGAATTGCACTGCCATATCAGCCGTGATGGAACTATCGCCTTTAAGAATCGCCGTGATGGTTTTTTCCGGCTTACCGGTACGCAATGCAAATTCTTTAGGACCCATTCCCATTTCTTCCAATTTTTCAATTAGTGTTTCGCTTGGGTGCGGGACAGACTGCGGAAAATACTGATTTTGCTTTACCATGACTATTTTTCTTTATGATAGTTAATAATTTCTATTACTTCAACGCCTTTAATCTCGAACCAGATATATACACCATGTTCATCGGTGGGGATGGGGCTTTCGTGAGGCTCGAAAACCAACCTGTAAGGTTGGTCGAGGTCGCAAGCCCATTGACCTTTACGATTGCCGATAAGATCATGGTAATTGCCCGGTAAATACCTAACATCCTCAAGAGTTTGAGCATCCTTGAGTTGATTAAGACGGCGGCGGAATATTTCCGCCCTGATTTTGCCCATCTCTTTAAGACATTTGCGGTCATCGTTTGCCAGTTTTTCGAGTTTTTTATCGCTGAATGTAATTTCCATGCAAAGATACATTTAATTTGGTTAACACCTGCTGTTAATTAAAAATATTTTTCATCTTACCCTTAACTGACCTGTTAATAGCTTCTGCATCAGTGATTTTTTAAGTTTTTCAAGCTTAGGAATTTTTTGAGATTTACTTCTTATGCCATCTTCAATGAGCTTTATCCGCCCTGCTATTATTCTTTGCTCTTCAATTTCTGGCACTGAAATTTGAATTACGTTTTTGAAAATTTTGGCAGGTACTCTTTGTCTTCCTGTTGTACCCTCCATTAAAGCAACAGCTCTACCATGAACACTATGAGTAATAAGATTAAGGTATAAGAAATATCCATCAACGTTTTCAGTTGGACTGATAGAGATAAATTCAGTAGAGCCAAACCCAATATCAGTCGAACAACCTTCAATAAAAGCAATTTTCCCATTTTCTGTACATGGAGTAATTTTTGCGAAAAGGATATCACCGTTTTTGAATTTTGCAAAACCACTATTACGTTTCTCAATAAAAATCTTTTCGTACTTGATAACACCTTTGTATTTTTCATCAACATCAGACATTTCTAAAAAGTCAAAATATTGGTTAATCTCATACTCGTAATTTGGGTTTACTTTTGCTACATCACTATCACCCAAAAACTTTACTGACCATCCGACAGGAACTTTCCCAAACTTATCATCCATATAAAACTCTTCCACATTTCGCCAGGTGCCATCGGGTTTCATTTTGCCGGTAAGCAGGTTTTGCATGAGGGATTTTTTGAGACGTTCGAGTTTTGCAATGCTCGTACGGGTGGCTTTTATGGTATCGTCAACAGATGATAGGATGGAGGCGATTTTTTGCTGTTCGGGAAATTCAGGTTTTGGTAATAGCTGTTTCAGGAAAAAGCGGTATTCAAGATTACGGATTCCATTGGTTTGATTCTGCATAATCTGTGTAAAACCAGCACTGTGCATTTGATAAAGGCAATAAAACAAATATTTTGGGTCAATGCCGGGCTTAACAGAAATGCGTTGTATGAAGTTTGCATAAGCAAAACCTTGTTCAGCAACATCTTTTGTTATAAATGAAACCCTGCCGACAGGCTGAGTTTCACTACCACCAGAACGTTCAATCAGGATTTCGTTTTCTTCGAGACTCAATGCTTCAAAGACAGCAGGTTCTAAAAATCGTTTGGCTACATCAGATAAATCAAGATAGCCGGAATCATTAAAATTTGTGCTCCGCACTACATTCATTGAAGCATCCACAGGATCGGAACCCCAGCTTCCGGCATCGTTTTTATCAATCATTTCCTTTAATGGCATAACATCAAAGGCAGGATTGCATAAGCCTAATCTTGATAATTTACTTTGCATTTACAAGGGTTTTTAAATGGTTATCCAATAGGTTTTCTGCTTTCTTTTCTTCTTTCAAAACTGATTCAAGGTCGGAAACAGCAGTATTTATAGGAATTTCTTCTTCCGGTTCAACAGTATCAATGTAGCGGGGCAGGTTGAGGTTAAACTCGTTTTCGAGAATCTCGTCAATTTCAATCAGTGAGAAATAGCGTTTACGCAGTTCAGGATTGTCGAACACTTCGAGTAGTTCCGCACTCACCGCTTTTATGGCTTCCTTTTCTCGTACTGCTTCCTGCCGGGCATCCTCAAGAGCTTTGTCACGCTTTTGCAGGGTTTCGGTAAGTTTAGCCAATTTCTTTTCCACTTTTTCAATATCAGCATTGCTGATGGCTGCCTTGCCATCGGCTTTCACTTTTAATTCAAGTACAGCACCGTTTTCAAGTCTCAGGTGAAGGATGTTCTTTTCTTCTACAGGTAGTTTCAGGTTGCCTTTAGCATCGGGCAGAAACTCAAATTTCCCATTCTTCACTTTGCATTTAACAGTATTGTCTTTGGTGGTAGTAAATTCAAGTGTTTGCTCCGTTTCCGACAGCTCTTTTATATTTCGGAGCAAAGCATCGGTTTTTATCCAATCCTGCTGTTCTTCTTTAAAATTGTCGTTGATTTCGAGTTCTTTGAAAGCAAGGTAGTCATCAACCAACTGGAATAAGCGGGCTTCTTCAGTCGGGATAATTCTTATGGCTTCTGCCTTATCTCCGTAACTTTCGAGCTGTACCAGCAATCGCATCACATCCTGAGGCCGCAATACATTCTGAACAGGTTCTTCTTTGTACCATCCCTTTTTTGCACCCCAAACCATTAAGATTTTGTCTTTGCGGTGTTCAGGCTTATTCTTATTAAAAAACAGGATGCAACCCGGAATGGTATTGCCATAGAAAACATTTTCGGGCAGGGCTACAATGGCATCAAGAATATTTTTGTCTTCTTCGCCAATGCCTTCAATAAAACCACGCCGTATGAGGTAAATATCATCGGCTTTGCGGTTTTGACCGTCCTCTTCCTCGGTTTTTTCAGGTTGTCCTTTAAATAAAACGCCATTGGGACAAACAACAGCAGCTTTGCCATCTTCCTCTAATGATGCAATGATATGCTGAATAAAGGCAAAGTCGCCGTTTGAGAAATCCGGCACACCATATATAAAACGGTTAAATTTATCGGAATAGCTGTCTTTTGAAGGAAATGAAAATTGAGGTGAGCCGTCTTTATTCAAAACTGCTTTGCCTTTCTTGTCTTTCTTCGGTGTGCCATTGCCTGCCCAGTTTTCGACTGAGAAAGGGAAATTTGCAAATACCATATCAAAGGTTTCAATGCTATGCTCGTCTTTCAGGAATTTCGGGTCTCTTATTGTATCACCTTGTACAATTTTGCCTTCCAAACCGTGCAGCATAATATTCATGGTTGCAATGGCCCAAGTAGTCCAGATGGTTTCCTGACCATATAAACGTAATCCTTTGAGTTCACTGTTTTTTTCTCTTACATAGTCGGCAGTTTTTACCAAAAATCCGCCTGAACCGCAAGTGGGATCGTAAATGCGTTGGCCGTTTTGAGGTTTCAAGGTACGGACCATCAATTCAACAATTTCAGGAGGAGTATAAAACTGACCGGCAACCGTACCACCTTTGTTTTCATCAGCAAAGCGTTTTATCAGGTATTCGTAAGCATGACCTAATATATCCAATGGTACACGGTCGTTTGAAAGTTTCATCGGGTCGAGATGATTTATTAGCTCCTGCAAAATGCTCGGGTCAAGCCGTTTCCTGCCGGATCCATCGGGAGCGGCTTCATTCCAACGGACAGCATTGATAATTCCTTTCAACGGGAATGAGCCATCGGCTAATTTGTTTGCATCAGCTATGCCATCACAGGCTTTTTGCATCAATTCATTCTTTTTGTCAAGCGGAGCTTGCTTCACATCATCCCAAAAGCAGCCGGAAGGGATCACAAACTGATGGGCATACTTGGTAATTTGCTCCAATTGTTTGGTATTGGGTTGTTTCCCATATTTTTCTTCAAATTCAGATACCTTATTTGATTCTTCCCAGGTATAGTTGTCAGACAATCGCTTGTAAAAAAGCAATGTGAGAATGTACGACTTGTAATCTTCAACTTTGCCATAAAGAATATCTGCCATTCCCCAAAGGAAGTTTCCCAATTGTTGTTTTGTAATCATTCCGATTTCCTGTTTTTAAGTTTAACATTCTTTTCTGCCGTCTTCAATGATTTTAAAGCGACATCCTCGTCTTTTACAAGATCATAAACTTTTTCTGCAAGCCAAAGAGAGAGTAGTTCCTCTTTATCTACATTGTAAAGTTCGGCAAGTAAAAGCACTTGTTCCCTACGTGCCTGTCGTTCCCCTTTTTCCAGCTTGCTTACAAAAGCTGTATCAGCTTTCAGACAAGCTGCAACCTCACGTTGCCTGATTTTCAGCGTTTCACGCAGGTTGCGTATGTGTTCACTAAATTGGCTCATGTTGTTATTTATTGTCTTGTCAATCATTGACAAAAATAAACATAATAAAAGAAACACAAAAGAAAAAAGAGAAAAACTGCAAACCATGCAAAGTATGCAGTTCTGCAAAGCTTGGTAAAAAGCCCTACAGTTTTGAATAACAACCGTATTGCGGCTGTGAAAGATACTTCCCTGTAAGCTCTTTGAGGAGGTTGTCAACCGAACGGGTTGAAAGATTGAACTTCTTGCCTAATTCGATGGCTTCTGCTCTCTTAAAATCATTATGCAGGGCATCAAAGAATTTGCGTTTGTTGTCGCCGGACCGGAAAACAGCGTTTTCGTTTTGCTTCGGCAGGTTGTGAAACATCAGTAGACTATGTTGTAAGTATAAGTCGGCAAGGTTTACGGCTGTATCAAAGTCAGCATCGGTGCAAAATGCTGTGGTTGAGGTATCGCCATTCTCAAATTTACGGAGTGCGGTAAAAATCATTGTCAAGCGATACAGAACAAGCCCAAGCCGTTTTACAATGCTTCCGGCATCATCCCCGGTAAAGGTGGTAACTTCAATCAGCCAACGGCTGCAAATACTGTTTAAAGTCTGCCATTGCTGTTGAGTAAGCTCTATTGTTGTCGGGTATTGCTTCAAAAATTGAATTAACTGAAATACCTGATCGGATAATGTATTGAAATGCTCAGTAAGGTTGAAACTGCTTGCATAAGGTGAAACATCACGCCACTGTTGTTCAACCTTGTAGGCATAGAAGATAAAACGGCTGAAAAGACCGTCCTCGGCTGATGCAATCAGACCGGTTACCTGACTTGGAGTGCCTGACAGTGCAACTGACAGGCGGGGTTCGTTAACCTCGATATACTCGTTATTGGTTTTCTTTGAGCTTGAAATGCGTTCGTGATGGAAAGCCTTGCGGAGCATATCGGAATAGCCGCCCCATTCTTGTTTCAGCACATTACCCATCGTATCGGCTTCGGTTTCGCAAATGATACCTTCGCCCTGGTTCTGTTCGAGGTGCGAAAGGATTTTTGCATAAGATGAATTTGCCGGAATAAAAACAACCCTGAAAGGTGGTTGTTCCGGTGGTTCCTCTGCCGGTTCGCGCTTTTTCTTTGCCCGCTGCCGGTTTTTGTATTCATTAAGTTCAGTATCGTAGCGCTGTTTTTCTTCCTTGCTTGACTTAACAAGCTGGTCGTGGTGTTTATCGGCAAGAGTTTTGGAGAATTTCATAGCCCCTTTGCCGCTTGCGGCAGGGGCTATGACAAAAGCAAACAGATTGGGATAGACGATTTGCTGAGCATAAACTCCTTTTACATTTGGCAGGCATCCACTAAGGATAGACAAAGTACCCGTAAGAAAAACATCACGTTCTCTGAGGTCGGTAAATGCCAAAGCTCCTGATTTTATTAATTCGGGCAGTTGGTTGTAAACCTCATCAGGAATGGTTGGTGTTTTTTTCAGGTAATCTTCTTCGATAGTTTCCTGCTGCTGGTTTTGTGCATTAGTATTGGTTTGCACTTTTGCAGACTTTGCAAAGTTTGCAAACTCGTTAAAGTGGTGGTTGTAGGCACTCTTTACTGAAGCCCTGATTTCCTGTTCGGATAAATCGAAATTTGTTGAAATAAAATCAAGTGCAATACTTTCGGGAATGCCTTTGCGGTTGCAGTTGCAAGCCAGGAGATATACAAAGTTGTTGCGGTTGCCGGAATGGTATTGTTCTTTTTGCTCAGTGAAACGAATGCAATTTTCAAACAATGCCTGAAAATTTGGTATTTCAAGGGAATCCTGTTTTGCAGGATTCTCATTGAAAACCGTTTGTACTTCGAACTTTTGGCTGTGAATGTTCTTGTAAGTATCAGGGTCATCTGAAACAAAGCAAAGCCGGGTAATGTCTTTGCATTTAGGATCGCAAGTAATACCCAATGCTTTTTCGTAATATGCCTGCACCTGTTTATAAGCAATATCGTGTTGTTCTGCTCCGGTGTTTACCTCAACAAAAACTTTTAATCCTTTACCGCTTGGACTGCGAAAGCAGGCAAAGGTAAAGGGGATTTGAGTTATTGCCTGAAAAGCATTTTTAAGCTGTTCAGGTGTGAGTTTGTCGAAATCCAAATGAACGTAACCGCTGTATTGGTCAAGTAAATCAGCTTTCCGACCACCTTTGAAGGTAGCCGATGGAGTGAAAGCCGGAAGCTGTCGTTTTAGCTGGTCGGCTTTTTCGGTATCACCGGAGGCAATCAGGGAGCGGATAGGTTCAATATCCTCCCTGTATTTGCCTTCTTTGATGTCTTTGATGATTAACAGCAAAGCCCTGTTTTCTACCACCTGATTAAATCCTGAAAAGATTGTCGAACATGCCATAATATCAGGATTTAGAGGGTTTGTGATACTTTTCGAGCATTTTCAGGATGTCGGACAAGCGGTAATACATTTTGCTGCCTACCTGCGAAAAGGCAATCATTCCTGTATCACGCCAAGCCTGAGCGGTGCGTTTGCTGATATTCATTACCTGAATAAATTCCTGATTGTCGAAAAATACCTGTTCAGGGTTAGTGCGTTGCTTAATCTCAAGTAATAACAGCATTTTATTAAGCCGTTCCTGAATGTTTTCAAGAGGTTCACGGCATATTTTACATTCTTCCATAGATTACCTCCTCCTGTTTTGAAGTATGTAATCGGTGGCCTCCTTTTCAATTTCATCATTTGTATTTTGTCGGTTTTGCTGTAACCAACGGTCTAACTCCTGCCGATTGAAGTACAATTTTTTACCTTGTGGGCAGAAATGCGGGATCTGCTTACGACTGGTAAGTTTATACAAGTGGCTTTCGCTGATGTCGAGGTACTGACAAGCCTCTGAGAAATTCAGTACATCCTTTTTGAGCAGATTCTGCTCATTGATGAGCTTCTTTAGCTCATGCAATTCTTTTAAAATAATGTCGTCCATTTGACTAGAAATTAAAAATTAGAAAATGGACTTCTGGCCAAAAGTCATCTTTGATTATCAAAGACAAGCCAAAATTACTTTAAGGAAATGCCTTATTTTATTGGTGTTTACAAGGGGTGGAGTGGAGCGTGGAGTGCGGAGTGGATATAACAAAAGAAGATTAACCGATATTCAGGAAAACATCGGCAAACAAAAAGAGAAAAATAAAATGCAGGAGTGTAGTGTGGAGTTATTGCAACTGCTTTGCAGCCTTTTCAAGTAATGCTGCTGTGGCTTTTGGTTTCTTCTGTTCCTTCAACTGGGCACGGTCAAAGGCAGAGCCATCCGGTTTAATGAAACATTTACAGGCAACTTCCCATTGATGTTGCTTCAAGTCAACGACCGATTTGTTGATGTTGTGAATTAGTTTAATGAAATAATGAAGCTCGCTGATGTTGCCTGTCCAGATTACCGGCTTTTGAACCTGATCACCAACAAACACTTTCTTAAAGTCGGTGTAGATGGTTGATTTATTTATGAACTGATTGCTTTTTAGTGAATCGAATAAATCTTTGATGTATTCCGGTTGAGTGCTTAAATGTTTGTAAGTAAAGGAACAATAAGCCATGTCAGCAGGAAGTATTCCTGTAATTGGTTTATCATCCTTAACAGGAATTGACTGTCTTGATTCGATAAACTGACTGATCAAATATGAACAGGTATTTTGAACATTCTTTTCCTGGTCAAAGTCTGGTGCTATAAAATTGATAATCTCATGCATTGATAAAGCTTCAGAACCAATGAACTGAGGGTAAACTGATTTAATCTCTTCATATAATCTTGTAAGTGAAATCTTCATGGCATTCAAGACAAAGGTGCTGAGTTTATCATTATAGGTTTTCTGGGAGACTTGTTCGATTGTATAATCAAGGTTTTTAAGCAAGCTGACGACCTGGTATTCTTTATCAATCACAGTCTTTGCCTTGCTCACATTTGTTGCCAGGGCTGCCCGGAGACGAATATTTTCATTATTAATTAGGCAGGTGTAAAATTCTGAGGACTTATTATAAAAGGGAGGAATTGCCAGGCTACTGAAATCGGTTTGCATTTCTGCAAACTTTGCTAGGTTTGCAATTCTTTCGGAATTGGGTAAAAGGTCTATTTTGAGATTGATTGAATAATCCTTTACTGAGTTTAGCAGTGCTTTGAAATACTTTTCAGGTTTGTCCTTGTTTACTCTTACCTGATTGTTCAGAATATCTCTAAACATTGTTTCATTGGTGTTTTCCGGTTTCCAGGGAGCTAATTCACCAAAAAGGATATTGTCGAAAATGATTGGCTTTACTATCATAGGTCTAATTTAATTTTGTTCGCTGCTTCTTTTTTACGTTCATCAATGATTTTGGCGTAAATCTGAGTTGTTTTCAGGTCCTTATGACCTAACAATTTCGAAACCGTGTAAATGTCGGTTCCCAAAGTTAACTGCAATGTGGCGTATGTGTGCCTTGCACAATGGAATGTTATCGTTTTGCTGATCCCGGCTTTCATAACCCATTGCTGTAATTTCAGGTTGTGCCAGGCACTGTATTTTAATCCGACAAAAACTCGATCTTCGGGAATGGTTCGTTCTCCTAATAATTCAAATGCCTGTTCTGATATTGGCTGTGTTTCTGCTCCTTTGGTTTTCTTTTGCCTGAAACGGATATAATGCCCGATTTCATTGGAGTGCTGGACTTCTGACCAGGTCATTTTTTGAACATCAGACCATCGCAAACCTGTTAATGCACTAAAAATAAAGGCACGTTTTAGAATCGGGATTTCGCATTCCTCTTTTACAATAGCCTGTAATTCTTCAAGTGTAAGAAATTCCCGTTCCGGTTCACCTGGTTTAATGCCTTCGGTTTCATCGGCAGGATTACGCTGAATGATTCCTTCTTTGTAGGCTTCTCTTAAAGCTGCTCTTACCTTATTATAATAAGATGATGCTGAATTTTGCGAAAGGGGCTGTTTGGCAGGTGTACGAGCTTCTTTCTGTAAGTATTCTTTGAAATCATTGAGCCATCGTTTATCAATCTGGGCAAAGGTTACATCAAATTTCACAAACTTGCGGAGGTGCTTTAAAGTACTGTCCCAATTACCATAATTGCCTTCGCTGCCTTTTCGTTTCTCTGCAAGATATTCAAAGTACCTCAAAAAGCTGCCTTTCATTTTACCCTGATCCTGAAAACCGTAAATTCCGTTTTGAATTTCCAGATGTCGTTTAGATCGTATAGATTCTGCAAGAGCAAGGGTTTTCCGGTTTTCATCCTTTTGTTCTTTTGTCAGCTTTCCTTTTTTGGGTTCAGGGATGAGGTAAAGTTGCAAATATTCATATTGGCGTTTTCCCTGATGGTAGTAATCAAGGTATAAACTGACCTTGTCGCCTTTCTGCCGTTGACGTAGTGTTACATTCATACCATATTATATAAAGAGTTTATCAATTTCCTTTCGCCTGACAATGATTCTGCGACCGAGCTTACCAACCTTCAAAGCACCTTTATCAATCATTCTTTGAATGGTTCTCCGGCTTGCTCCCAATAGGGTAGCTGCTTCATCAACGCTAAGAAATTCTTTTTGCTGAATGGCAGTGTCAAATTTTTGTGGTTCCAGTTCTGCTTGCTGAGGTTGTAAAACGGATTGAATTTTTTCTTCCCGTTTCATTTTCTTGTAATGCCTGCTGTTGCATGTGTGATTACAATAGCGAGTGTAAAGAGTTTTGGCTTCAAATTCTTTACCGCAGTAATCACAAATTTTCTTAAAAGTAAGGTTGCTGCTCATAATGTCCTTTTATGTCTTTAATTGCCTGTAAGCGACTAAATGTGTCATGATGTGACATCATTTCGCCTTTTTGTTGCCCGGCAACTAAATAATTTTTCTTGGGCAACAAACTGGCAACAAAGATAGGTATAAAAAAGGAAAACGGGCAACAAATAAAAGAAAATATTTTACTTAAATGCTAACAATAGCAAGCTGTTGGAAAATATGAGAAAAGGAATTACTTCCCGATACAAAACTTCCCAAATATATTTCCTAAAATTTCATCGGTAGTAACTTCCCCGGTAATCTCACCAAGGTAATAAAGTGCTTCACGAATATCAATGCTTATCAAATCTGTAGGGGTGTTTAATTGAAATTCTGCTTTGACCTTTTCAACTCCTTTAAGCACTTTGTTTAAACTATCATAATGCCGAATGTTTGAAATAATGGTATTGTCGGTGAGCTTGGCAACGTCAATATTTTTGAGTAAGGTATCAGAAATTTCATTAATGTTTTCCTTGCGCTTGGCAGAAATAAAAATAGTTTCTAATTCAACAAAAGTTTTAAATCCATGAGGAATTTCGATAAGTTGATCAATTTTATTGGCAACTAATATCATTCGCTTATTTTCGTTCTCAATAATTTCTTTGTATTCAGCTATGAGGTCGTTCAGATCTTCGATGCTGATTTCACTGATATCAAAAACATACAGGATGATTTTAGCTTGTTTGATCTTTTCATAGGTTCGTTCAATGCCGATTGCTTCAATGCTATCGATAGATTCTCTTAGTCCGGCGGTATCGATAAAACGAAATGAAACCCCGTCAATATTAACAGTATCTTCTATAACATCTCTGGTGGTACCAGGTATCGGCGATACAATTGCTTTTTCCTCATTCAGCAGTGCATTGAGCAATGTTGATTTCCCAACATTGGGCTTGCCGATAATCGCAACGGGGATTCCGTGTTTTAAAACATTCCCCAGTTTAAACGATTCAATCAAGCGGCTGATTTCAACCTCCATTTCATCTAGCAATTTCATCAAATCATTGCGATTGGCAAATTCAACATCTTCTTCTCCAAAATCAAGTTCCAATTCCAGAAGAGAAGCAAAATCCACAAATTTTTGCCTTAATTCTTTGATCTTTGCAGAAAAACCACCACGCATTTGATCTAAAGCTAATTGATGGGATGCCGATGAATTTGATGCGATCAAATCTGCCACAGCTTCTGCTTGTGATAGATCAAATTTGCCATTCATAAAGGCACGGAAAGTAAATTCTCCGGCGTGAGCTGCCCTTGCACCGCAATTTATAATCAATTCTAGAATACGCTGCTGAATGTATAAAGATCCGTGGCATGAAATTTCAATAGAATCCTCTCCGGTGTAAGAGTTTGGGCCTTTAAAAACACTCAGTAAAACATCATCTATTATGCAATCTTTGTCTTTGATAAAACCATAATGGATTCGATGGGATTGAGCTTCCTTTAGAACAAGTTTTTTATTCTTTGGAGTGAAAATTTGACTTGCAATACGAAGTGATAATGTGCCTGATAATCTGATGGTTGCAATGGCCCCACTACCTAGCGGGCTTGCCAGTGCGACAATGGTTTCATTGTTTGAAATATCGATCAGATCGTAATGCATTTTCATATTCGGTTTAAATAACAAATTTAAGCAATTCTTTCAGTAATTATTTAAAACATCTTACCTTTGGCCTTGGAAGTTAGACATAAAAGATTCAGCATCAAAATTAAATAAATGATTCCTAAACACTGACCTCTAATATCTGAAAATTTAAAATCTTTAAAATGAGCATATTAGTAAATAAAAATTCAAAAATAATTGTACAAGGTTTTACCGGTGGCGAAGGAACTTTTCACTCTGAGCAAATGATAGCTTACGGAACAAATATCGTTGGTGGAGTGACTCCGAATAAAGGTGGACAGTTGCATTTAGGGAAACCTGTTTTTAATACAGTTGAAGATGCGGTAAAAGCAACAGCGGCCGACACCAGTGTAATTTTTGTTCCACCTGCCTACGCTGCAGGTGCGATAATGGAAGCTGCTCAAGCAGGTATTAAAGTTGTCGTTTGTATTACCGAAGGGATTCCTACAAAAGATATGATTCAGGTAAAGCATTATTTAACTGATTTTGATTGTAGACTGATTGGTCCTAATTGCCCTGGAATTATTACTCCGGGAGAAGCAAAAGTGGGTATCATGCCCGGCTTTATTCATACTCCAGGTCACGTAGGTATTGTTTCCAGATCTGGCACCTTAACCTATGAAGCCGTTGATCAAATCACAAAACTTGGGTTAGGCCAATCTACGGCAATTGGCATTGGTGGTGATCCGATTATTGGTACTACTACCAAAGATGCCGTTCAGCTATTTATGGCCGATCCCGATACTCATGGGATTGTTTTGATTGGTGAAATTGGAGGAGATATGGAAGCCGATGCTGCTGAATGGATCAAAGAAAACAGTACAAAACCGGTTGTTAGTTTTATTGCCGGAGCAACCGCACCTAAAGGTCGTACAATGGGACATGCCGGAGCAATTATTAGTGGAAAGGACGATACTGCTCAAGCTAAAAAAGAAAAACTAATTAGTTGCGGAATTCATGTGGTGGATTCTCCAGCCGATATTGGAACTAAAATGGCAGAACTGCTTAAATGATGAATGATTAATGATGAATGATGAAATTGGTCTTTAAATATCTCTTAAATAAAAAATCAGCATTCAAAAATCAACATTAGACATTAAAACTTAAAAATCCAGGATTCATCATATTTTTTATCTAAACCGGATTGGGCTGTTTTAGCCGATTCTAAATCCGGATATGATGAAAGTGCAATCCGGTATTTTTCATCTGTCATTAAAATAACTGCGTCATTAAAACCATCTTTCTTAAGTTTCTCAGTTCGTTTTTCTGCATCTTTAAGGCGATTAAAACTGCCAAAAATTAAATAATATTGATTGGTTTTTTCGCTAATAACTGATATTTTTTCGCTAATAATTGGGTTATTTTCACGGTTGGGTTTTTGTGCTTCGCCACAAATATTTGGCTTTGGTTCATTGTCAACTGCACGTCCAAACCACACAACTGCATAACCATCCTTGATACCTACTCCCATGGCTCTCCATACATTTTGCCATTCCCCTTTATTTAAAATCATATCAGAAGCTTGAGGGATATTCATCCATCCCTCGAATATTTCTTCAGCTGTTAAATCCTCACTTTGCCAAAAAGCCAATTCGTACCCTCTGTACTTATATGGACTAATTTCTTGTGGCTTATTCCACATGCATTCTTGTACGGGGATATAAGCTTGATAACAACAGGATGTCCAGATTCCTTTATCCGACCATGAATGGAGATTGCACAAACTGGTATCTGGATGATTCTGGATTAGGTCATTGATGTGTGTGTAAGCTACAAATGATAAAGAAGCTGATAGGGGTAGTCGGTCAAGTTGTTTCTGCGTTCGTGCTTCATTGATCAATACAAATAATTTATTTGCTTTTTCCGAAATACAAAAATCTTTGGGAATCGTCTTGTCTTGCGGCCATACAATCATGGAGGAAAATATAAAGATGATAATAATTGGAGTCGATTTCTTTAGCTTCATTATTTGAGTTCGTGTTTATCAAAAATAGTAAAATACAAGCATTATGGTTAAGAAGTGTTTAAAATTCGATTAATTTAGAGGAATAATAATATAAAAGACTAATATTAACCATGACCAAATATTTTAGCATGGACTCCATAGATAAGCAGCATAAGCATGGCTTTGGAACAGCACCGGTATTTTTTACAGCAATCTCAACCATTTTAGGTGCCATCTTATTTTTAAGATTTGGCTTCGCAGTTGGTACTTTAGGGATGGGTGGAGCTTTGCTCATCGTAATACTGGGTCATATGGTTACAATTCCAACGGCTCTAGCAATTTCAGAGATTGCGACAAATAAAAAGGTTGAAGGTGGTGGCGAATATTATATTATTTCACGATCATTTGGATTAAATATTGGGGTTACAATTGGAATTGCACTTTACCTGTCGCAAGCCATAAGTGTTGCATTTTATGTTATAGCTTTTACAGAGGCTTTCGAGCCGGTAATTAATTGGGTAAATACCAATTATGGAATCCTTTTACCACGTCAGGCAATTAGCTTGCCTGCGATGGCATTGCTTGCTTTGTTAATTCTGACGAAAGGAGCCGGAATAGGTGTCAAAGCTTTATATATCGTTGTAACAATTTTATTTGCTTCGCTGCTATTGTTTTTTATGGGAAAACCAACTCCATCTATGAATTCGGAACCAGAAGGTGTCCGTTATATTTTTGGTAATCTTGATAATTTTTTCGTGATTTTTGCTATCATATTTCCTGCATTTACTGGTATGACAGCAGGTGTTGGCCTTTCGGGAGATTTAAGAAATCCTGCTAAATCAATCCCAATTGGAACTACAGTTGCAACAGTGGTCGGGTTGATTGTTTATGTTTTTATAATCTGGAAAATTAATGTATCAGCAAGTATAGATGAAATGCTAACCGAACAATTGGTGATGAGCAAAATAGCGTTATATGGTTGGCTTGTAATTCCTGTTGGGCTCGCTGCATCTACTATCTCTTCTGCACTTGGATCGGTAATGGTAGCTCCTCGTACATTGCAAGCTTTGGGTTCAGATAATTTTTTACCATTTACACGAATAAATAAAATTTTCGCTAAAGGAAAGAGGGATTCAGATGAACCAATTAACGCTTCCATACTTACAGTAATAATTGCGTTTATTTTCGTGGCAATGGGAAATGTTAATTCTGTGGCAGAAATTATTTCTATGTTTTTTATGGTGACTTATGGTTCCATTTGCCTTATTTCCTTCTTAAATCACTTTGGTTCTGATCCATCGTATCGACCGGCATTTCGATCGAAATGGTATTTGTCGTTAATTGGATTTTTGTTGAGTTTTTGGCTTATGTTTAAAATCAATGGATTGTATGCATTTTTGGCAATTGTTTTGATGACCGCATTGTACCTGTGGGTTTCAAATAAGCGCAAGGAGCGCGATGGACTGCAATCTATATTTAAGGGTGCAATTTTTCAGATGAACCGTCGGATTCAGGTCTATCTTCAAAAATCCAGAAGTATTAAAATGGGAGAGAGTTGGAGACCTTCAGCCATTTGTGTTTCGAAAAAATCACTTGAGCATGAGGATGCATTTAATTTTTTAAACTGGGTTTCGTATAAATATGGTTTTGGTACTTATATTCATCTTATCGAAGGTTTTTATAATCTGGAAACAAGCAGGCAGGCACAGTCAAGTTTGAAAGAGTTAATCCTACAATCGAATGCAAAAAGTAATAATGTATACATCGATACCATTATTTCACCTTCATATACTTCGGCAATGGCGCAGGCAATCCAATTACCCGGAATATCGGGTATGGAGAATAATATGATCATATTTGAGTATGATAAAAAGAATTTGTCCGAATTAAAAACTGTTATTGATAATTTTCACTTAACTCTTCCCGGAAGTCATGACGTATGTATATTTGGAAGTTCTGAAAAAAGATATTCGCCAAAAGCGCCTATACATGTTTGGATCAGGAGTTTCGATTTCGAAAATTCTAATTTGATGATTCTTTTAAGCTATATCATTTCAGAGCATCCTGATTGGCGCAAATCTACCATCAAAATTTTTGATATTTGTAAAGCAAATGAAGAAGAAATGACCAAACAGGATTTGGTCGCATTGGTTAAAAGTGGGCGTATTCCGATCGCACCGCAAAATATAGAAATTATCAGCAAAGATGAATCTGTAAGCAGTAAAAAAATCATTTCTGAAAAGTCTGCAAAAGCAGGATTGACCATTATCGGCTTCAGGCCCGAGCACCTCAATATTTATGGGCTCGATTTGTTTAAAGGATATGATGCAATTGGTGACATTGTATTTGTTAATTGCCATGAAGTAAAAGAAATAGAATAGTTTCGAACTCGCATAAGAATAATTGTTTAATAGGTCTGTTAAAATTATTAGTACCATGTATTGCATCGTACTAAATGCGTTATGTTTATATGATAAATTAAAAAGTGTAACAATTAATAATTTAATGCGTCATATGTCATAATCCTATTAACCAAACCTAACATCCTATGTTTAAAAACTTTCTTCAAATTACTTTTCGGAACTTCCTGAAAAATAAATTTTTCGTAATTATCAATGTAATTGGATTGGGAATTGCATTGGCCAGTTGTATTGTTGCTTATTATAATTATCGTTGGAACGTTGATTTTGATAAGGTGATTAGCCATAAAAATGAAATTTATAAGGTTGGATTTGTTCAAAATATCAATGGTCGGATGCAACGATTTGGAATGAATCCACTTTCGTTAAAGCCGGCAATTGGCAATTCGATGGTTGGAGTAGATGAAATTATCAGGGTTCAACGTAGCAGAATGGCTATCAGGTATGGGGATAGAATATTCAGCAATATTGTTGGCTTTGCTGATGAAAATATGTTCGATGTTTTTGATTATCCTTTTTTACGGGGGGATGCAAATTCATTAAATGACGCGCGAAGTGCAATTTTAACAGAAGAATTTGCACAGACTTGTTTCGGTGATAAGGACCCGATAGGTGAAATGATCAGTGTTTTTTTAAACGATGGTAAAGAAAGGACATTTAAAGTCAGTGGGATTATCAAAGATTTGCCGGAAAATACAAGCTTCCAATTCAGTGTTTTAACCCACATTGATAATTTTATTGAAATGAATAATCTTGACGAGAATAATTGGAGGGCATGGATTTCAGGCACTTTCCTTTTAATTCCGGATAAGAAATATGTGAAAAATATTGAAGATCACTTACAAACTTTTATACCAATTCAAAATAGAGCCAGAGAGGATTTAAAGGTTGCAAGTTTTCATCTCGAACCAATGAAAGTTATTCCGAATACGGCCAGGAATACATGGAATTATGGGCTTATGCAAGGATTGCATCCTGCGGCTTTTGCTGCACCCAGCATCATGGCAATACTCATTTTGCTGTTAGCGTGTTTGAACTTTACAAATACAGCTTTGGCAATTTCAAGTCGTCGTTTAAAAGAGATAGGATTAAGAAAGGTAATGGGTGGCTTACGTATTCATACCATGATCCAGTTTCTGGGAGAAAACATAGTTTTATGTTTTATTGCGTTACTTGCTTCCCTGCTGATTGGATCTTATTTGATTGATGAGTGGAGCAAAATGTGGGAGTACACCATAGCAATTAATTTTGCTGATGGCGGAAAATTGTGGTTTTTTCTCTTTGTTTTGCTAATAGTTACAGGACTTGCTGCAGGATCTTACCCTGCTTTTTATGTAAGCAAATTTAACCCGATAAATATTTTGAAAGGAAATGTTAAGTTAAGTGGGGCAGGGTTGCTTTCAAAAATTTTGTTGGTGATACAATTTTTATTAGCTGTAACAGGGATTATTTCCACCGTGATATTTACACAAAACGCAAAATTTCAAGAGAATTTATCAATGGGATATGCGAAAGATAAAATCATCGCGGTGCCTTTTAGTAATAATCCCACTCTTGAGCTCTTCAGAAATACCATCAGTCAAAATCCCATGATTAATAAAATGGGCTGGGCCGAAGAACACGTCAGCTGGTCAAGTTACAATCGTACACTTAATTGGGGTGCCGAACAAGAGCATGAAGTGACCGCTTTTGATATCGGCAAAGGATATTTTGAGACTATGGGTTTTGAATTGGTTGATGGTCGCTATTTTGATCAGGACTTTAAAGAATCTGAGAGAGAAAAGGCCATCATCGTTAATGAAAAACTTGTGGAAGCATATGGCTGGGAATCGGCAATCGGGCAGAGATTGAGAGAAAATGATACTACTGAACTTACCGTAGTTGGTGTTGTTCGAAATTTTTATCCTTTTGGGTTTTGGAACGAAATAACTCCCACCATGTTAAAACTTGGCGTAAAAGAGCGAATGAGAACCTTGGTGGTTCAGGCCGAGCCTAAAAATCTGGAAGAATTGAATAAATATATGCGTACTGAATGGGAAAAATTAATCCCTAATGCCGTATATCCAGGCTTTCTGCAGGAAGAACGATTGGCTGAATCTAAATCCGTGAACAATAATATTATAGATATATTTTTATTTTTAGCGATCGTTTCGGTTTTGCTTTCGCTGGTTGGATTATACACTCTGGTTTCTTTAAAAGTTATAAAACGAACCAAAGAAATCGGGATCAGAAAAGTACTGGGGGCACCGGTATTTCATATCATAAGTTTACTTAATCGTGAATTTTTATACATTATTTTTATTTCATCAGTTTTGGGTTCAGTATTGGGTTATTATCTGTCAGAGATGCTTTTATCTAGTATTTATCAGGTTTATAAAAGTGCCAGTATCAGCACATTCATTATTCCTACTATAGTTATTTTAAGCGTTTCAGTCATCACTATTATTGGTAAAGTATATAAAGCAGCAAGTAAAAACCCGGTAGATGCGATAAAATACGAGTAGTAATTGATTATTGATTGGATTAATACTTGGATTGTTAGAGGATGAAAAATGATGAATGTAAAATGTAAAATGTAAAATGTAAAATGAAAGAAACTTAATATCAAGCAAACAGCAACCACTTGCCTGCCGCAGGCAGGGTAACCAGCAACGAGTAACCACCTGTCTGCCGCAAGCAGGGTAACCAGTAACTCAGATTATTGATGACAATAACGTTTCATTACCGAATAAGCATTTGGGATTCCCAATTCTCCTGCCTTACTTAGATCCAGGCAACCTATTTTGTTTTCGTTCTGAAAAATAAGGATTAAACCCCTGTTGTAATATGCCTCTGCAAAAGTATTGTTTCGTTGAATTGCATATGTAAAATCATCTACGGCATTTTTATAATCGCCCATAATACAATTTACATATCCACTATTATAATAGGCATAAGCAAAGTTTGGATCCAACCTTAATACCTTTTTATAATCATTTAAAGCTTTAACCAAGTATTCATTATTCGAATTATCCTCTTTCTTTTCAGGTTCTTTTTGTTCCTGACTAATAGTTATCGCTTGTTGTTTGTAACCAATTGATTTTATTAGTTCAGTCAATAAATAATTGCTGTTGGCACGACTAAAATAGGCAAGGAGATTAGAGGGGTTTTTTTCAATGGCAGCATCATAATCGCGAAATGCATCATTGAAATTTTGAATTGCTGCATACAGGTTTGCCCTGTTTAAATAATTTGATGATTGCCCAGGACTTGTATTAATCAGGTTAGTAAGTTCCTCAATTTTAACTGAAATTTCAGAAACATTTGGTTGCACCGGGCTATTTGTCAATGAAATTAAAGATTCATCATAAACCGGTTTCTGATATGCATCATAAATTTTTTCTTTTAAAGCAGGAGTATCATCAATTGATTTTTGGAATAAGGGCAACATATCAATGTCGAAATACTGATATTGGGGCATGTTTTTGCTATCCTTAATTTCAGTAAAATCGGCACGTAAATGAACCAAACTATTCAGATAGGCAATTTTTTCCGGTGTCAGATTGTTCGTTTCCAAATCAGTCAGGTTGCCTAATTTTATAGCTTTGTCGTTGTCTTTCTTTGCCTCATCAAACAATCCCATCCTGTTTTTGATCATCGATCGCTCCATATACCCGTTTGAAAATTCCGGATGAATCTCCACGGTTTTATTGAAATCTTCAAGTGCACCGGCATAATCTTTTAAATCGGATTTTAATTTACCCCGATAAAAATAACTTGTAATATTCTTTGGGTTTATTTTAATTACTTTATCCAGTTCTTCTATTGCACCGCGTAAATCCTGATTGTTGATCTTAATAATAGCCTTGTTAAATAAAGCATAGGAATTTCGGGGCGAAATCCGCAGCACATGATCCAAATCAGCAAGGGCAGCCTTATCATCCTTCTTTTTTATATTTGCGAGAGACCGACTAAAATACGCATACGAATTATTGGTGTCTCTGGCTAATACAAAATTGAAATCTGCAATTGCCGAATCAGGCTTTTCGAGTTCAATCCATACTTTACCTCTTTGTATATATCCCATAATATATTCAGGATTATATTCTAAAACCAGATTCAAATCTTTAATTGCCTCCTCGTAATATTTCCCTCCGGCTTTTGCACTCCCCCTTAAGATATAGATACTTTCATGATTGTATTTTAGTGAAATGGCCCTATCACAATCTTTAATGGCCTCATCGTATTTATCGATATTCATATAGGTTTTGGCCCTGCTAAAATAGATGGAAGCGTCGGTGGAATCAATTTTTAAAGCTTTTGTGTAATCCTGAAAAGCCTCGTCATACCTTAATAAAACAGAGCGTGCAATTGCCCTGTTATGGAAAAATTCAGCATAATAGGGGAGCAGGTTAATGGCAGTGGTATAATCCATTTCTGCGCCTGAAATATCATCCAGATTGAATTTTGAAATCCCCCTCAAATAATAAGCGAAGTATGAATTTGATTCAAGTTGAATGGCCTGATTCAGGTATACAATTGCTTGAAGATAGTTCCCGTTTCGGAGTTCGATATTACCGTACTGCAAAAAATTGGAACGAATTTGTGCATTTGCCCCAAAATTTAAAAAAGTTGTTAGTATAAGGAGAATAATAACCCGAGAAAATCTCATGTAAAAATTGCGCTTAATGTTACGATACATTTATTGCTAATAAAATTAAACACTTAATCCGAATAATTAAGCAGAAATTGAGGAATTATGATAATTTAACACCTTCTTTAAACAAAAAATAAAATTACTCCACCTACACTGAGTATCGCACCAAAAATTTCCCTTGGGGTTATTTTTTGTTTAAATATCATTACGCTTGGAACAATAATTAAAACAGGTACAATGGCCATAAGTGTCGATGCGATACCGGCACTTGTGTTTTGCACGGCTATCAATGAAAATGAAACTCCAAGGAAAGGGCCGAAAAATGAACCTATCCCAATGCGGCTGATGGCTTTTGTGTTCGAAAATGTGGTAATTACATTTTTCCACTTTCTCAATAAACTGATGACGATCATAAACCCGATCACTCCTGCGATAATTCGTATTTGGGTTGCAGCAAATGGATCATAATCACGCATACCGTATTTACTTAAAACTAAACCTCCGGCCTGACCGAGTGCTCCGAGCGAAGCGAAGATTGCGCCTTTTATCGGAATATTAAGACTGCGTTTCTTTGATCCTTCGGGTTTACTCCAAATTGCAATTGCAATACCCGAAACAACCAGAATCATCCCTAAAATACTGAGCAGGGTCATCACTTCTCCTAAAACGAAAAATCCAAAGATAGCCGCTAAGGGTGGTGCAAGTGTCATGAACAACATAGCAGTTCTGGAGCTTATAATAGGGTAGGAGGCGAATAAGAAAAGGTCGCCCAATACAAAACCAACCAATCCTGAAACGGAGAGCCAAACCCAAGCATGGGTGCTGGCATCCATTGGCAAAAGCATTCCCCTTCTAAAATAAGAAAGCGTTGCTAACAAAATGAATGCGAATGTTAAACGAATCATATTCACCGAATAAGTGCCAACACGTTTGGTGGCCACTTCAAAAGCCATGGCTGTGATGGTCCAGAAAAAAGCTGTTAACAGTGCGGCGTATTCGCCATAGTAATTAGTCATTCGGGCAAGTGATTTGTGGGTGCGAATATAAGTACAAATTTTCAATAATATTTTTTTTGCCCTCCTTAGTTGATGTAAAAGATTTAATTTTGTAAGAAGGTTGAGCTTAATTATTTATGCTATTTAATAATGGTTTATAAATCAAAAAAAATAAGAAGAGCTGAAGAAATTGCCAATAGCATTTCTCATGCAGTTGGTATAGGGATAGCATTAGCTGTGGTATGTTTATTGGTGGTTTTTGGTGCGATATATGGGAATGCCTGGCATGTGGTAAGCTTTTCGGTTTTTGGGGCAAGTATGATCACCTTGTATTTAGCCTCTACTTTGTTTCATTCAGCTAAAAATCTACGATTCAAGTATATACTCAATAAGTTTGATCATTCAGCCATTTATATCCTGATTGCAGGAACCTATACCCCGATTACGCTGATCTCATTAAAGGGTGCATTTGGCTGGGTTATATTTGGATTAATCTGGGCCATGGCAATAGCCGGTATCGTTTTTAAAGTTTGGTTTTATACGCATCGATGGCGTAAACTCTCTGCCTGGCTTTATGTAGGGATGGGTTGGCTCATTATTATTGCCATTGTTCCTGTTATTCAGAATGTTCCCAATACTTCACTCTATTTTTTACTGGCAGGCTGCTTAACCTATAGTGCTGGAGTGGTATTCTATATCAAAAAGCAGATTCCATTTTTCCATTTCGTTTTTCACTTGTTTATTTTAGGTGGAAGCATCTGCCATTTCTTTGCATTTTTATATTTACTCCCAATTAATTAATTTAACCTCAGTTCGATCTGAGCATTTCTTATGAAACTGGTTCAATATGTCTGAAATTTAGTCTTAGAGCTAATAAGACGTTAGTTATTAGATATTAGAAAATAGAAGTAAAGCTTGCAATGATAGGTATTTTAAGTATCTGATGTCTAATGTATAACGTCTTCTACCTAAATTTATTAAAATGTTTATGAATTTTGGGATGGCGACTCTATGGGATTCGATAACTTAGGAAAACAAAAGATATAATATGCTTTTCGTCATTTAAATACGGTCGCGTCTGTAAAATATCTTTTTAAAGTAGTAGAGTACAGGTTTCGTGTATTTTAAGTGCTTCCACGGTCGGCTTGAATGAGGGAGGTGCAAAACTTCAAGTCCTTTTGCCAGGTAATTGTTAAATCCAAGTTTTTTTGATTGCCTGCTGATGTAGATATCGAACCAATCTTTGTTTTGAGAAAGTATTTTAAAGTCAAATTTCCGAAGAAATTCAGTGGAAATAAGTGTACAACAGAAACTCAAACTATGCGACGTACTTATAATCTCATCGCTTTTGGATTTTTCAAAAGTATACGGAAAGTTATATTCGCCCGATTGGTCAACAGTAATGGCACCAATTAAACCGCATTTCGGTTTGATTTTTAAGATTTCGAGCAATCCGGATAAAGTGTCAGGTTTAATAATTACGTCTGATTCAATAATAATTAAGGGACATTCTTTTTCCAAAGCCATTTTTTGAGCTGTTTCAAGCACAAGTTTGTAGTTGGGCGAAGGAGTTGAAGTAATATCTTCGAGATGAATGATTTGAAATCCGTATTCTGTTTTAGCTTTTTCCAGAAACTGTTTGGTTTCGGGTTGACTGAAATCATTAAATATGAAATGTTTGAAGTTTCCTTTTGCTTTGGAAATAGCCTGAATAGTAAGATTTGTCGTCTCTATCGAATCTTTAACCGGTGTGATGACAATTGCTTCTGGCATTCTGTTTATTTTTGGGATACAAAATTAGTCAAAATCAATCGATTTCACTGCGATAAAAATCCCGCGAAAATGACTTGTGAATTTTGGGATGGCTTCCCGTAAGGGACGCCATCCCAAAATCTTAATAGTTAGGTGCTTTATATCTTCTCCAAAATTTATATCTACTAAAAGAGGTAAACTCAACCATTTTGTTGATCCAATTGAATCGCATCAAATAATTCAGAATCCGATACGTCAGGAAAACAAAAGTGATAAATACGATCCATTTTGTGATGCGTAAAATGATCAGCAGCAACAACGGATCACCCATCTGATCATTGCCTAAGTCGTTAAATAGAAACATGATTGCCGGAATAATAATTAGAAAGTTGAGAAGCAGGAGGCCGATTGAAAAAGTATGGGCCACTTGTATGGCTTTTTTCGGACAATTGTTTAAACAACGCATGCAGCTTTCGCATTTGTACGACCAGAACAATTGTTTTTTTAGTTTGATTGCTTCAACAGGACATTCATTGATGCATTTCATGCATGAATTGCAATTGTTGGTTGCTACTAAGCTTTTGGCCAGATAAAACCGCCCGATAAAATAATAACCAAAAGCAATGGGGATCATGGCAAGGTCAATGGGCAAACTGAGCAAAGCTTTATATTTTCGTTTTCCTTCCAGCAGGTTTAACGCAAATTTTTTGGTTATTTTTTTAATTCTTTGAGTTATCGAATCAACAACTTTTGCTTTTAAACCGGGATGCAGAAAAATCCAGTTTGAAGGTAAATCGAGGGGCTGCATGCCCACGATTTTATAAGATTTAAAGAGTAAAATCAGGGAAGGTAATAGTTGTGCGACTCCACTCACCCCGGGCAAAAAAAGCTTGGAGAGTTTTAATCCTCCACGCGTATTCATGATAAAAACATCTGCATTTTTTAAGCGGGGAAATTTTAGGATGAAATTAAGCATGATGGGAGGGAAGTTAAACCCATGCGTTGGCGAACAGAACCCAATCAATGTTTTTTTGCCCGTATCCGGAATTTCAATTTGATCGAAGCGGTCGATATTGATCAGCCTGGTTTTCAACTGTTTTTCCTCAGCTACTTGCACAAACCAATGAGCAGCATTCCGGGCATTTCCGGTACCCGAAAAATAATAGAGGATGATTTGCTCGTAGTTCATTTAACTGATAAATGCTTATTTTTTTAATTTTTAGTTTTAAATGTAAAGAAATACAAAAAGGGATGGCTTCCGCTAAAAGGCGGAAGCCATCCCTTTTAATAAATTTTATTTTTCTCCCGGATGATAAGTCCGTTCGGCATTTTTTTCAATATCTGCTTTATAAAAGTTCACATCTTTAAATTTCCCTTTGGTATAATCCAATGCCTGGTCGGCAAAATGAGGAGAATCTGGATCGCCACTCTGGCCCCCGGCCAAACTGCTTTTTGCAATAATTTTTTCTCCAAATTCAACTATGCAAACAAAACTGTTGCCGCTTGTTCCGTACATTTTTTTTGTTCCCGGGTATGCACGGCTGCCGAAAGAGGCCAACGATCCCCATCTGGAAGATGTAAATCCAACAGGCAAACTTGGCAGATTATCATTAAAAGGTTGTTCAATTTCGCCGTTTACACGCTGATATCGGTTAATTTCTCCCCAAGGTGTTTTCCAGCTTCCAAAATCATTTTTTAATTTGTTAACTGCCAACAACAATGAGTTTAACCTGTTTTCACTGCTCATGCCATTGGCTAAATAATCGTAAACATTTATTTCCGGGGCAATTTGCAATATCCGCGCAGCATTCATCATTTCTTGTCCCCAATAAACGGCAAGTGAAGTTTCAATAGATTCTTCTGAAAAACGCAAATCCCATTTTCGCAATGCTTCGGTGGGCTCACGCAGCTCGTCTTTTAATTTTTCATCCGAAGAGTTTAAATTCGCATAATCATCTAATAAAGCAGGAATATATGATACAAAAGCGGGAAGATAAGAATCATATGCTGCGTCACGCAATTTTTCTAAAGTAAAATCTGTTTGATTTTCCAAAACCATCACAGCATGCAATTGCCGGAAGTTTTGAAGATCAGGTGCCATATAGGTTGGAAAATCCTCGCGCTTCGGACTAAAATTGCCTGAAACCGTAAACGGGGTTGCATTACAATTTTGGATCCACCCGTTTTCTGGGTTTAAAACATGAATCATATCTTTGATGTCATGTAATCCTTTCCAATCTGTTTCAGGGTCGCTGCCGTCAACAATGCCTTTCCAATTATAGTTTTCATTTCGTACGGGCATAAAATTGCCGTGGAAATAGGCGATATTCCCATCTGCATCTGCATAAACCGTGTTATTCGACGAATTGGTTTTTATTTCCATGGTTTGGTAAAATTCGTCGTAACTGCTTGCTTTAGTCCGCATATACGATTGGGTCAATGCTTTTTCATGTTCAACCATTAAACTGATCGAAACCCATTTGTCACCAGCTTCTCTGATGATAGGCCCGTGATGCGTGTAATAGGCAGTTACTTTTTTCTCTGATAGTTTTTGACCATCCTTATATTTTAAAGTGATTTCTTTTTCGATGACCGGCTTTAATTCTGCACCATATTTATAAAAATACTTGCCATCTTGCTCCACGATTGTTTCGTAATAATAATCAATCACATCAGCGGCACTTGAAGTATGCATCCAGCCACATTTGTCGTTAAAACCCTGATAAACGAAAAACTGTCCCCAGGTTACGGCACCGTAAGCATTTAGGCCTTCTTCACTGGTCATGTGAACTTCCGGCCGGAAGAAAAAAGAAGTATGGGGATTAATTAGGAAAAGCGCATTTCCGTTCACTGTATTCTTAGGTGAGATCGCAAATCCGTTCGATCCTCTTGGTTCAGTATCCTGATCAATAATGACTTCGGCTACTTCTTTTTTTGTATTATTCAAATAGAACGAAGCTAAATCACGGGTTGAAATTTGTTCGATATCGCCACCAATGCTTCCTTCGCTAAAAGTCAAAGCCATCCAGGGTTCAAAATGAGTGATAATTTTAGGTTTAACTTCGGGATGGGTGTATAAATAATAATTAATCCCATCGGCGAAAGCATCCATTAGTTTTTTTAACCATTTCGGACTGTTTTCATATTCCTTTTTTACTTCCACGGGGTCGATGTACAATTTCATCCGAAGATCAGCAGATAAGGAAGATTCTCCCTCAAATTCAGCCATTCGACCCATCGCAGTTGCATAATTAACTTCTACCCGATTAAAATCATCTTCGCATTGTGCGTACAATAATCCAAAAACTGCATCAGCGTCGGTTTTCCCATAAACGTGAGGAATTCCCCAGTTGTCGCGAATGATGGTAATGTTTTCGGCTTGTTTCTGCCATTTGGAAAGATTTGGATCGGCTGTGTTACAAGCAACGATTAAAAAAAGTAAGGCTAAAAAGCTGAGGATTGATTTGATTTTCATGTCAGTAGATTTATGTTATTGAATTTGGTTTTTTTCAATAGTTCAATATTTTAAGTGCGATTATTTGAACAGATGAAATTATAAAAAATTAGTGAAGATCAATTCAAATTTAATGCAAAATCTGCAAGTCAGGCATTTCATCGACCATAGCGCGGATTCTATCGTTAAAAATAAAAAGTGAAAAGTTAAAAGTGATTTGTGATTAGTGAGATGCTGATATTAGATAATCAATTACTCAAGTTTCGCATGTAATTTTCCAAACTCTTATATCTGATAGCCAATGAAATATAATTTAATTTTGACCTTAGTGGCACTTTGTGTCACTTTGTGGCATCTTTGTGTCACTTTGTGTCACTTTGTGGTTCTTAGTGACATAGCTAATGAGTTGTTGCACAGAGCTGCACAAAGAAGTCACGGAGATACACAAAGAGAATTTTGATAGAAATTAAATCTGTAATTGACTATATATCAATAGTTTTTATGTTTTTAATATAAATTAATTATCTGATTTTCACTAAATAGGTTTAACCGCGAAACTTGAGTCAATTAAATATTGAAAATTGAAAATCAAAAATCAAAAATCAAAAATAGTTGGTTTTAAAAATAATGAATCAATAAAGATCAGAACGCTTCAAGTTCTTCATAAATGAATTCCTCAGAAGCTTCATGAATATTTCCGATTGCATTTTTCCCTCTAAGTTTTTGAACGCTATGATAGGTCAACTCAGTTTCTGTATAAGGCTGAATGATCGATTTGATGATGTTTTCATCCGGAGTGGGTTCCAACCATTTATCTTCATTCTCTCCATTTAGTATAAGTGGCATCCGGGCTTCGGCCAATTTTGGATTATTATGGATTTTTTTCATGATTTCATTGGCTTTAGTGGTAACGATGGTAAAGGTGTTCACAATTTCGCCACTTTCTTTGTCGAGCCACTCGCTCCATAAACCACCAATGGCCATGGGCTTTTTATCTTTTTTTGAGATAAAAAAGGGATAGGGTTTCGATTTATGGTAATGATGTTCGTAAAATCCATCCAGGTAAAGTACACATCTTTTTTTAAGTGCCGCTTCCCTGAATGAAGGTTTCTCAAATATCGTTTCACCCCGTGCATTAATGGTATTATTCCATAATTGGAGTTTTTGTTTTTGATCTTTAACCCAATGCGGAATTAACCCCCAAACGGATGGAACCGGAGTGGATGAATTTATATCAGGGTAAATTAATAAGGAAGGGTGGGTAAAGCCTGATGCATGGTAATGGTTTATCAGGTATGGTGCCAGCTCTTTTTTAATTTGTCGGATACCTTCATCATCATGAAAACGAATCGCTCTTTTTAGCAGGGTTTCAAGTTTTGATTGAACATCATAGCACATTTGGTCGATTTTATTGCTAAGTTAATATATTGTCATTATTTGGGTGGTACGCGCTATTTAATTTTTTCTAAATTTAAGATTCTTAAAAAACTGTAATTTTCTAAATATGCACAACATGAAAAAAAATGAAAGTAAAAGGGTATTTAATTTTTTATTTGCCTTTTTGTTATTGAATCTGGCACTTATTACTGCTGTTCAGGCACAAAACAAGATTACAACTCCCAAGGAACAGTTTGGATTTAATATTGGTGACGATTATCATTTGATAAACTATACCGAAATTGTTAATTATTGGGAAAAATTAAATGTGGAATCAGATCGGATGAAACTGGTTGATATTGGACCAACTGCTGAAGGCAGACGTCAGTTTATGGCAATTATCACTTCACCCGAAAATTTAAAAAAACTTGATCACTATCGGGAAATATCCGCCAAATTAGCATTAGCAAAAGGCCTTACGGACGATAATGCAAAAGCTTTGTCTATTGAAGGAAAAGCTGTTGTATGGATAGATGGAGGTTTGCATGCCACCGAAGTCGCTGGGTCACAACAGTTGATGCAACTGGCTTACAACATGGTCAGTAAAAATGACGTTGAAACTTTAAGAATCCTGGATGATGTAATTTTACTGGCAGTATTTGCCAATCCGGATGGACTGGAATTGGTTGCCGACTGGTATATGAGAAAGGACAACGAAAAGGATCGATCCTACAATAATTTGCCCCGTTTATATCAAAAGTATATTGGCCATGATAACAACAGGGATTCGTACATGGTTACCCAACCCGAAACCGAGAATATGGCCCGTGTAATGTACAAAGAATGGTATCCGCAGTTGATGTACAATCATCATCAAACCGGTCCCAATGGAGCTATCGTTTTTGTACCCCCATTCAGGGATCCGGTGAATTACTATTTTGATCCTTTGCTGATAATTGGGATACAATCGTTAGGAACGGCCATGCACAGCCGTTTAATAGCCGACGGGTTACCGGGAAGTGCAATGCGTTCGAAAGCAAATTATTCCACATGGTTCAATGGTAATCTGCGTACAACAGGATATTTTCATAATCAAATCGGGATGCTGACCGAAATAAAGGGAACACCAGCACCGTTGGAATTGGAACTATATCCCGAAGAGTTACTATTAGGCACGGATATGCCATTTCCCGTAACCCCTAGAATGCTTTATTTTAAGGATGCCATTCAATACTCTATTTCAATGGATATGGCTGTTTTAGACTATGCTTCACGAAACAGGGAACCCATACTTTATAACAGATATTTAATGGGTAAGAACAATATTCAAAAAGGGAGCGGGGATAGTTGGACGATTCGCCCTAAAATTGTGGAGGAAGTAAGCAAGGAACTTAAAGCGGATCCTAAATTAAAAGAATTGTTGTCAGCTACAGGAAGAAGAAGGCCCGGAGCCCCGATGAAATATTATGATTTGTTTAAAAAGCCCGAAAATCGTGATCCAAGAGCTTACATCGTTTCTGCTGATCAGATTGATTTTGCAACTGCAACGAAATTTGTAAACACTTTTATTAAGAATGGAGTGGATGTATTACAAGCAACCGCTGATTTTAAAGTGAACGGAAAAACTTATCCCGTCGGATCCTATATTTTCAAAACAGATCAGGCTTTCAGGCCACATATTTTAGATTTGTTTGAGCCTCAGGATCACCCAAATGATTTTCAATACCCCGGAGGACCACCGGTTGCACCATACGACAATGCAGGATATACATTGGCCTATCAAATGGGGATTGAGTTCGAACGGATAATGGAAGGGATAGAAGGTCCTTTTGAAAAAATTGAAGGATTGGCAACTCCATTGCCAGGCAAAGTTACCAATGCAAAAAATGCAACAGGATTCTTGCTGTCTCACCAAATCAATGATGCAGCGATTGTTACAAACCGACTGTTAAAATCCAAACATCAAATTTTTTGGCTGACAAATCCAATCGAGGTAAATGGCAAAACATACCCTGTGGGTACCATTTATATCAAAGCAAAAAGTTCAAGCCTGAAAATTATAGAGGAGATGGCTAATCAATTAGGGATAAACTTTGAAGGAACAATGAAGGAACCCATTTCTTCGGCATTGGAATTATCCTCACCACGAATCGCTTTGTGGGATACCTATGGCGGTTCCATGTCTTCCGGATGGACAAGATGGATAATGGAACAATATGAATTTCCATTTGATGTTGTATATCCAAAGGCTCTTGATGCCGGTGATCTGAATAAAAAGTATGATGTGATCGTATTCGTGAGCGGTGCAATTCCTTCCGGTGAAGCAAGGACAGCATCATTCGGACGGGGACAGTTGAATGACAGTACTATACCTGAAGAATACCGATCGTGGTTAGGACAAATAACACCGGCAAAAACCATCCCGCAATTGATCTCATTTCTGAACAATGGAGGAAGTATTATCGCCATCGGCAGTTCGACGAATTTGGCCGGACACCTGAAATTACCTATGAGCAATCACATGGTTGATAAGGATGGTAATTCTTTAAAACCTGAGGTGTATTATATTCCTGCTACCATTTTGCAAGTAAGGATGGATAATAAACAACCCATTGCTTATGGGATGAACGAAAGGGTAAATATTTTCTTTGATGAAAGCCCGGTTTTCCGTTTTAAACCTGAAGCGGATAAAAAGGGTGTGAAGTCGATTGCATGGTTCGATAGTGATAAACCTTTAACCAGCGGATGGGCATGGGGACAAGACCGTTTGTACGGAGGCGTTGCCATTGCAGAAGCAAAAGTCGGTAAAGGGAATTTGTATTTATTCGGACCCGAAATTTTATACCGGGCTCAATCGCATGGAACTTTTAAATTGTTTTTTAACGGACTGTTTTTAAGTACTTCTAAAAGTACAACTTTAAAGTAGCAGATATGAATTAGTTAAAAAAAAGGACGCCATCCCGATTTTATTGGGGTGGCGTCCTTTCATTTTACTGTTTCAATAAATTTATCTTTCAACCTTCTCCATTTCTTCACTTCTGTCTTTTACCAAATTTAAATTATAAAAGCCAGAAGAATTATTCAACGAGATTTGGATTTCATGAATAAAATCAATAGAAATTTTGACTTCTGATATGGTACAATTTAGCAGATGGCCACCACGGCTCTTATCTTCATTTATAAAATGATAATGATAGGCAGGAACATTTACCCCTCCAAAATATTCTGGAACGCGAAATCCAACCATGGAGCCGGTTTCTGAAATAAATTCGAATATTGGCTGCTCTTTAACGACTTCAACCAGAGGTGGATATGGCTTGTTTTGTTTTGGAACGCTACGGGTAATCGCTTTATTGAATTTACCTTCAACCTTAATGGCATAAAAAATATTATTTGTTGGAATAATTCCATCAATTAATTTATTGAGTTGCTCAAAATCTAATTCATTGGTTAAAGTGAAACTTGTATCTGCAACAAAATGAGTCACAACGGCAAAAGGTGTTTTCATTTCAAGGTTTACAGGATAAACCATGCCATCAGCTTTTATTTGATAAAAATTTCCATCGAGTGCGAGCATTTCTCCATCCAGTTGATTGAAGGTACCAATACCAAAATTGCCTTTTTTTGAGAGTTCTTCAAAACTCATCGTGCCATCATAATTGCCTGAGAGTAATGCATCAAAAGTAGAAGTTTGAAAAATTGCATCATTTTCCTGAATATCATTGTTTTGGCATGATATAAATACAATGACTAAAACCAAAAATAAAATAGAATTTATTCGTGACATGGCAACTTTTTTTAAATATAATTCCAAACTCATAACTCATAACCCATAACCCATAACCCATCATTCATCATTCATCACCTTCCATCCATAATCAATGTATTCATAACTGAAATCGTCGTTCTTTATGTCGATTTTCAGAAATCCTTCTTCAAAGCCATAGTACTTCCCCTCCCACCAACTGGAAGAAACAGCACCCCCCGTAATAAAATGAGTGCCATTAATCAAAATATCTTCAATTATATGCAGGTGTCCCTGTAAAACCAGTTTTAAATTATAGTCATTAAATAAATCCAATACTTCTTTTGAGTTATAAACTACCCCTGAGGAATCTATGGGTACAGTACTTCCATGAGATCTGTGTTTAAATGCTGTAATCAAAGGAATATGGGTGCTGATTACAATGGGTATATTTTTATCGGTATTGCTCAATTCTTTTTTGATCCATTCAATTTGCGCATCATCAATCAGTCCTGTATATTTCTTGTTTGCTTTTTCTTCTACTGAATTTAAAATCATAAATTTCCAGCCTTTATGCGTAAAACTTTGATAGGATTTTCCAATCTTGTTTTCGAACATTTTTTCGCCGTAATCCGGGTTGTTTTCAATACCTTCTTCCTTGATGTACATTCCATAGATTTCATGATTGCCCATCGTGTTATAAAAAGGAATGTCATAGTCGTTGGTAACTTCCAGATATAAGTTATATAGCGAATCCGCACGTTCGTGAGAAACCCCGAGGGCATCCATTATCAGGTCGCCGCCGGTGATAATAAAATCGGGATTCATAGTAACGATGGTATCCAGTGCTTGCCTGAATCCCTGTACCGCATTTAGTTCAGGTTGCAAATGAATGTCGGTCATGAATACAAATGAAAATGAATTATCATTTGAAGCTTTTTTTTGACAACTGGCACTAAATAAAACTAGCGTAAGCAGTATTATTGAAAAGGGGATGAGGAATGGTGTTTTTTTCATAGCAGGTTAATTAATTGGTTGTTAAAGATATAAAATTTCGATTTTAAAATTCTATAAGGAAAAAAAACTTTCAAGTTTAAATAGGGGATCGTATATGGAACTCGATTCTGTTCTAATAAGGTAAGCCTAATGATTATTAGAGTTTCTCTCAAATCTGCAAAAAGTAAAATGTTGTTTAAATCCACCTGGAGTCTTATGTTCAGGGTTGAGACTTTCTTTAAGTTTAAAATGAGGATTAAATGTTTTATTAAGTAAATCTGTAGAATATTGGCTGATGTTCAGCCCACTGCATTTGGTAGGTCCTTTCTCAGAAAAAGTACCAATAATAATACTTCCATTTGTATGGATAGCATCCGCCGAAATACTTACATATTTTTCAATTTCATCCTTTTTAATAAGAAAATGAAAAGCAGCCCGATCGTGCCAGCAATCATATTTTTTATGGGGTTTAAAATCCAGAATATCACTTACAATCCATTCAATTTTAGTTGCATCATTGCCCAATCTTTGTTTGGCCCGTTCGATTGCTTTTGCAGATAAGTCCAAAACTGTAATATTTGTATAACCTTCCGAAATGAGGATGGGAGCCAGGTGACTGTCGCCTCCTCCAATATCAATAATACTTGCAGTTTTTAGAAGATTAAGGTCTTTAATCATTTTAAGAGAAGTTACTGGTACGCTTTGATACCAGCCAACTTCATGCAGTTCCTTAGTAGAATAGATGTTTTCCCAGTGCTGGAAACGTGTAATTTCTTCCATACAATGATAGCTTGTTGAGTTATGCTTTAGTTGATCCGGCAAACGTATATCAAAGCCTGCCGGATAATAGTTCATTTATTTACGAATTTCGAATATTTTCTACGTCTTCTATGCTTTTTGGTTTTGGTTTTCCTATAAGTTTGGCACCGGTTTCAGTAATCAAAAAGTTTTCTTCATTACGGCAACCGCTAAATTTTCTGAATTTATTGATTTCATCATAATTAAGAAAATCCATGAATTTATTTTCGACACGCCACTTATCCATCAATTCCGGTATAAAATAAATCCCCGGTTCGATGGTCAATACAAATCCGGGTTCTAATTTTCGGCCCAGACGCAAAGATTTGAGCCCGAACTGAGTGCTTTTTAATTCACCGTCGTAACCTACATATTCTTCGCCCAATCCTTCCATATCATGAATGTCTAAACCCATCATGTGACCTAAGCCGCAAGGGAAAAACAAGGCATGTGCTCCTGCTGAAACGGCTTCATCAATATTACCTTTCATCAAACCCAAATCTTTCATCCCTTCTGCAATTACTTTGCATGTTTCCAGGTGAATCTCTTTAAAGGGCTTGCCGGGTTTTAGTAAAGAGATGGCATGATTGTGGGCATTTAAACAAAGTTGATAAATAGCTTTTTGTTGAGAAGTGAATTTTTTATCTACGGGAAAGGTACTTGATAAATCGCCTGCATAATACATTGGTGTTTCAGCACCGGCATCAAGTAAAAATAAATCTCCGCTTTTAATAATGTTGCCATGGTGATGATTATGCAAGGTTTGCCCATTGATGGTCGCAATTACTGGAAAAGCAACATGACCGTCGTTAGCCAGGGCGATACCTTCAACTGCGCCTGCTATTTCAGCTTCCATCATCCCGGGTTTTACCATTTGCATGGCTTTTACGTGCATATCTACCGAAATATTAACCCCTTTTGTAATTTCAACCATTTCTTCAGCAGTTTTATAATTTCGTTGAGAAATCACAGCTAGCCGAAGTTCTAAAGAAGCATTTTTTTCAGCCTCAAGCGGGTGGATACCCAACCAATTGAAAATTTTAAGATGATGTTCAGCCCTGTAAGGAGGTAAATAATGAATTTTACGACTAAATTTTACAGCATTCTTTAAGAAGGTGTTTAAAAGAGCAATTTGACCGGTTTTATAAACCCCGACGGATTCAGAAAGTTCCTTAACCGTTGGTAATACCCCCATCCAAATAATATCGTCAATGGTGTAGTCATTGCCAAAGATAAATTCTTCTCCTGACTCAACATCAATAATTCCGGTTAAGCCTGCTACGTTCAAGCCAAAATAATAGCTAAAGCTGCTGTCCTGGCGGAAGTGATAACCGTTGTCCTTATAATTCATGGAACTTTCTTCATTACCCAATATGAGAATAATACCGGATTCTATTTTAGATTTTAAGGTCTGACGACGTGCGATATAAGTTTCTTTTTTAAACATGATCTGAATGATTTAAGATTATACTTAATATGATCCTCAAACTTAGCTAAGTTGGACCACAAATCAAAAATATTTAGGTGATAAAAAAGTGTTAGCTCAGAAACGCAGCAATATCTTTTAAAACAATGATCCCAAGTAATGGATTGTTTTCTGTGCCATTTTTGGTGATTAGCAAGGCATCATAATAGCGGTTAACAGGGTTCTGTTTATAAGATTGTTTGTACAGTTCAGCAGCTTGATAGATTGTAAAATCAGAAGGGATGATTGCAAAATTCCGGCGATTACTTGAATTGTTTAAAACTTCGCTAATTATTGTTTCAGATGGTTTTACTTCAGATAAACCGGATAACCATTCAACTATTTGCAAGCTATTAAGGACATCAATCACGACGTTATTTTCAGTAATCGGTATTTGTGAAATTTTAAATTCATGAATGAGTTTAAGTGCTTCCGAAAGTTTATCATTAATATTAACTGTGTGCACTGGTTTGAAGAAAATTTCTACTTTTTCCGGGTTTTTTACTTTCTCCCAAATTTCGCTAAAGTGTTTAACAACCTTATCTCTGGGAACAGCGATCGCTTCTCCGTCCTTATCAAAATTATGCATGATGGCGTTACGCAGATCACCATAGGTAATTAAGTCGTTTTTGTATTTTTTTACCATAGGATTATGACGGGATGCCTGAAATATCAAAATCCGAAAGGAATCATGTTTGCCATGATTATAAGTATATTTCAAAAATTTCTCAAATTCATTAAATGTTCCAAGAAATAATTCTGCATTGTCTGACATATGCTATTTTGCTAATTAGCGATCTGAGATACAATTAATAATAACTACTTCTCCCACCATGCAAATGCTTCCAAGAGGGGCACGCTCATATTTTACCCATATTTTTTTGTCTTCTGAGGGAACGATCATAAAATCTTGTAGATTGGATGGCTCGATGACCTGATTATTATCTTCGAGAACAATAACCCAGCCGCAACCATCAAGTCCGGTAAGGTTTTTGAAAGACCCCTTTACACCATTGTCACAAGTCCCCGTTTTTTTGCAGGAATTTAAACACAACATTGTAAAGGATAAAAAGATGATTAAAGTAAATATCCTGCCCTTCATACAAATTATTTAATCTTTAAAGTTATGAATTATTCGAATAACTGTGCTGAAGTTTGGACGAATATGGCCATAATATTTAATAAAATACATAACATTGTTTTGGAATCTGATCACTAATCTGTATTTTTAACCAACCCAAAATCAATCTAAGATGCAAAAGAAAATAAAATTTTTCCTGATCGGAGTGTTTATTCTTACCGGTCACATTGTTTATTCACAAAATTGGCAAACTTTGGAAGAAGGCCAGGTGATACAAATTAATAATATTGAATTAAGTTTTATCGCTACTTATGTCAAAGAGACCGGTGGACAAGATGTGTATGAAATTACGGCAACACTGAATAATATGGGCAATGATTACATCGCCTTGTTTGAAAATGCGGTTTATGAATTTGTTGAAACTCCTAAAAATGCGTGGACCCAATTAAAGTTTTCAAATGCCTCAGGAAAAGGTCTGTCTGCCAAAGAAGGCTTTATATATCCAGACGCGATAAGTATGCGTTTCCCTTTTAAATGCAAGCCTGAAGATAAAAATCCAACATGGGAAAGCAGGATTATTGGAGTGGGATTACGACAAGGTCAATATAAAACCAAAGAATGGCGAATCCGCGTTGAAAAAGGCGAAAAACCTAAGGTAATGGTATTTAATAAATTTTAATCCTTTGTAATTCTTATATTTATTTTAATCAGATAACATGAGGAAAATCCGATTGCATTGGCAAATATTAATCGCATTGATCCTTGCCATCATCTACGGTGTAATATTCTCCAATCATTATTCTGTTAGCGAATCTACAATGAAGAAGCTAACGAACCGAATCGTTGAAAATGAAGTTTTAATATCCGTCGAATCTATAAAAGATGTTGATTTTACGAGTAGAAATGAATTTCAGGATGAATTAAAAAAGCATCTATCGGCTGATCAGTATCAAAAACATGGCTCCACCATTGTTCAATGGTCAGTTCAAAATTCTTATATCAAAGCGGTTGATTGGATGGGTATCCTTTTTCTCAAAATGCTCAAGCTTATTATGATTCCGCTTATTTTAAGTTCTTTGATCAGTGGAATTTCAAATGTCGGCAGTGTTGAACATCTTGGGAGGCTAGGCTTGAAAACGATGATTTTTTATATGTCAACCAGTTTGATTGCTATACTCACCGGTTTATTTTTTGTAAACCTGTTTAAACCGGGTATAGGGGCCGATCTGAACTTTAGTTATAAAGTTGAAGGCTTGATGGACCAACAACGTTCTTTCAAAGAAATTATACTCGACATCGTACCCGAGAATATTTTTACGGCCTTTAATGATAACCAAATACTATCGGTTATCTTTTTCGCTATACTTTTTGGATTTTTCATAACCCAAATAAGTCCTCGTCCCAAGCAGGTTTTAACCGATGCATTTAATGCTATTTTTGATGTAATGATGAAGATAACCATGTTCTTCATCAAATTTACCCCACTCGGTATCTTTGGAATAGTATCAAGTATCATAGCCGAACAGGATGATCTTGGTCATTTGGTGCAGCGCATGAGTTTGTATATGGGGACTATCATTCTGGCAATGTCAATACATTTTTTCATCACGCTTCCCTTGATAATCAGAGTAGTTGGGAGAGTAAACCCATGGAAACATATGAAAAATATGACCTTGCCTTTATTAACAGCTTTTTCTACTTCCTCATCCAGTGCAACATTACCACTGACAATGAATGCCGTAGAAAACAATTCGGGTGTTTCACGTAAAATTAGCAGTTTTACTTTGCCTCTTGGAGCCACGATCAATATGGATGGTGCAGCTTTATATGAATGCATTGCTGCCATTTTTATTGCTCAGGCTTATGGTATTGATCTTACTGTTTTGCAGCAAATTATAATCGTTTTAACAGCATTGCTTGCGTCCATTGGGTCTGCAGGTATTCCGATGGCCGGATTGGTGATGATCACCATTGTGCTATCAGCAGTTGGCTTGCCTTTAGAAGGAGTTGGCCTTATTTTGGCTGTTGATAGATTAATTGACATGTTCAGGACAGCAACCAATGTTTGGAGCGACACCTGTGGTTCTGTGGTGATTGCTAAATTGGAAGGCGAAAAGTTACCGATTGATTATTGATTATTGGCGGATTCCGTTCCTGTTCAAAAATTCTCTTCGTGTATCTCTGTGATTTCTTTGTGCAGCTCTGTGTAACGATTTATTAGCTATAACACTAAGAACCACAAAGAATCCTCAAAGCGACACAAAGGTTAAAAATTGATTATTGATTATTGATTATTGATTATTGATTATTGATTATTGATTATTGATTATTGATTATTGATTATTGATTATTGGCGGATTCCGTTCCTGTTCAAAAATTCTCTTCGTGTATCTCTGTGATTTCTTTGTGCA